>PZPG01000012.1:16712-21042 GCA_003045995.1 Bacteroidota bacterium | reverse complement strand
TCGTGGGAGTCTTGCGCTCCAAGCCCGCTTTTCTCCTTATGTGTGACGTCTGGCAGTGTAGCAATAGAATCTGCCAGTACCTGGTAATTATTCCGTAGAGCCCGCAGATCGATCTCAACGGTGGACGTAGGAAACTGTCGTTTAATCAAAAAAACCTCTTTCGCTTATGCTTTTTAAGAATGACACGGGCTGCGTTGTATCCCGCCGCACCAAATACACCACCACCGGGATGGCACGATGCGCTGGACAAATACAGATTGCGGATCGGCGTTTCATACTGGCTCATCTCCGGAAGCGGCCGGAACATGAACATCTGGTCTACGTTCATCTCCACATGCATAACGTTGCCGCGAAGCAAACCGTGTTTTCGCTCGATATCCAGCGGCGACTGAATGTACCAGTCGATGAGTTTGTCCTTCATGTTAGGTGCATATCGGGTCACTACATCATAAATTTTTTGCGCTTCCTTCTCGCGGATATCGTCCCATTTGAGCCCACCAGCCAGTTCATACGGATGCCACTGCGCCCATGCAAATAGCGTGTGTTTCCCATCCTTTGCCACATCCGGATCCACCTTCGAAAACGTCATCGCAAGCACAGCCGGATCTTCCGGGGGGCGTTTTTTCTGGTAATCCCCGATGGCGCGGTGCATATACTCCAGCGACGGTGCCAACAATTGCATTCCGTTGTGAATGTAGGGATCTCCAGGTGCGGCTGTGTACTCCGGCAGCTCCTCAACAGCACACCGGATCACCATACCAAACCCATTCCCAACCTGAATATTCTCTACTCGCTTGAATAACTCCGGCGACAAATGCTCCCGCCCCACCAGCTTATTCATAGTCGTCTGAACATGTGCATTCGACACAATCAGATCCGCAGAAAAATAACGGGCGTCCTCCGTCACAACTCCCACAGCCCGACCATCCCTTACATCAACCCGTTGTACCGGTGCATTGGCGATCACCTCCCCGCCATGTGCTTCTACTAACTTTTTCATGGCTTGTGTTAGCATCCCACTCCCCCCACGCGGATGTTTCGCCCCGCTTTCATGCAACATCGACTGCCATCCTGCAAAATCCCCGGTTGCGCTCTGATCCGGCACCGGCCCCGACTGTGCGGCAAACCAGGTGATTGCCGCCTGCATGTATGGGCTCCGAAAAGATCGTTTCACCTCCTCCCCGTAACTCCCCAAAATTCGTTGCAACCCCGGCATCTGCTCCCCCTTCCGAAACATCGCTCCATCCCGGATCTGCCCTTTCACCATCTCAGACATCAAACTCGACCCTTTCGGTGGCACCATAAACGCCTTCAACACACCTTTGTTGATCTTCCCCCAAAAATCCACGAACGCCCGGTAGTTCGATACATCCTCGGGGGCCACCGAAGCGATCGATTCCAGTGTTCGTTCCAGGTCCTTAAAAAAATGGATCACCCCCTTTCCATCCGGCACGGGGTAACTCATCATCGGATCCAGGTCGATGTACTCCAACCCGTAATCCGTAAGCCCAAGCTCTTCGATGATTCCCGTCTGATGAATCATGATGTGCACCGACGACCCCACATCCATCCGAAAACCGTTTGGATTCGCCCCCGAGGCAAACATCGTTTCCGTGCAAACCGCACCGCCAATCGTATCCCTCCGCTCCAGCACTCCAACCTTCATTCCGGCTTTGCTCAAATAACAAGCCGTCACCAAACCGTTATGCCCGGAACCAATCACAATTGCATCAAATTGTTTCATGAATTTCTGATATTTCCCTTCTTCCTGTTTTCACATTCTGTACTCGATTCCAAACGTCCCGGATCACTACTCTTTGAGTTCGCTTTCTCCTCTATACTTCTCCGATAACCACGGTTTGATCTGCTCATCTGTTTCTTCTTTTTGTTACATTCCGACTACTAAACCTGCCATACCGATGGTTGTTAAACAGACAGAATTTCAAGCCGCCGAGCCTCAAACTCAAAGCCTCCAACTCAAAAGACATTCAAAGATACGCACAATGTCCAGCTCTTCGAAACAAAACATCCCGTTTCTTGATGCCAAAGAGTCGCCACTATTCCTTTGGGTTTTCAACCATTGGTGCCGCTTCCTCCTTCGCCGCAGATTCCGTCATACCGACGTCCATGTCCACTACCGTCCGTCTCCCGGGGCGAGAACCATCTACTTTCTCAATCACCACAGTTGGTGGGATGCCCTCATCCCCATCTTCCTCAACCAACGCTATTTCGGCCAGCGTGCCCGTGGCATGATGCTCGAAGAACAACTCCGCCGCTTCCCCTTTTTCCGAAAAGTCGGCGTATTCTCCATCCGCAAGGGCGACCCTGCCTCTGCCCTTCGCTCCCTGCGCTACTCCCTCGAATCACTTTCCAAACCTGGCAATGGAATGTACATCTTTCCAGAGGGCGAAATCTGTTCGTTTCGGGTTGATGGATGGGCATTTGAGCCCGGCCTGGCCTGGTTGGTGCAAAAGAGCCTTCTGCAACGTTCGACAATGGAGTCTCAAATCCAAACAAACAATCAATCTGGACATCAACCCGGCAGTCAATCTGGACATCAACCCGGCAGTCAACCCGTTGAAATTGTGCCCATTGGTGTTTACACGCATTGTATGTGGGGGAGCAAGCCAGATCTTATCATCACAGTAGGAAACCCGTTATCCATTCCTGATTCTCTGCTTGCAAATCGGGAACGTCTTACCGATCACCTGAAGGAGGCACTCAGCCAAGTTGTCCGCGAATCCGTTGGCCGGGCCATGCTAGATCCGAATAACCGAAGCAAATAAACCACTTTCCTTTCCCAAGCCCATGACCTCTCACAAAACCAAATCAAACAATCGGATCTACACTCTTCTTACGCGCACCTTGCTCATTCTCATCGCTATAGGCATCTATTTTTCCGTCGGGCGCCCAATCCGTAAAGTAATCACAGGGCACATTGTAGCACCCGTCGTACAACTCGACGATACGATGCTCTATAGTGCGCGGCAAAACGCAACCGGCGTCAGCGTTTTCGATCCTCAAGACCGTGACTTTGGTTTCACACTCTACACAGTCTTTGGTTCCTTCTTCCTGTTTGGCGTCCTCGGTTTTATCGCGGTAGGAGCCCCACGTTCATTTTACCTGTTTCTCACAACATGGCACATGGTTCTAGGAATGGCAACCCTTCTTTTCACACGTTTGGCCCTCCATCATGCCCAAGGTTGGATCCATGCAGCTATTTTCACACAAAATCTGCTCCTCCATTGGATGACCGTACTGCTGGTTCCGCTTGCTCTCTACTGGGTGAAGCACCATCAACCTAAAGCAAACGAAGAAGGTGCTTCTAAGATACCATCCGCAGCTGACTCCGAACTTTTTCGAAGGCCCGAATAAGCCTCACTGCATCATAAATCCCAAAATCGGGCCGACGCCCGGTATGAATAGACGCCACAAAATGGCTTACAGACTGCTCTGCCGTGTGCTTGGGATCAAACGATTTGGATTGAATAGACACTCGTTGCTTATCATTCACCGTAATCTGCCGACAAAACTGACGTCCCACGTTCGTATCGATCATCAGCTCTTGTGTTGAAAGCATCCGCTGATGGAACTCCTCGGCACCAACAATAGAAAACTGCAAGGAAGCCAGTGTGCTATCTTCAAATACGAGAGTAAGATCCAGGCCGGTCATCATATTGCTCAAAAATACCGGACGAGCATGTACAAAGCGGATCTCTGAACGATGAAAGGCCAGAATAAACCCAATCTCATCCAACCAGTGCTGGTCAAACGAGCGGTTACTGTGGCTAAACTCGGAAGCAGAGATCTCCTTTCGGATTTGTGTTAATTGAGATCGGGTAATCAGTTTTTTCGTCCACTGGGTGGATGGTGAGTAGCTGGGCCAGTGCGAAAACTGAACCCGAACACCGGCCTCCTCTGCAAGTCGGCTAATTTTCTCCAGTTTCGGCAGATCGGTGGGAAGCTGCGAGACAAGGTAAACATGAACTCCCCTGCGTACACAATCCTCTACTATGGAGAGTCTGGATTCCGCATCCTGAATGATTATGCAACCATCTACCCGATCATACACCGGTTTGCCGGAAATCGTGACCTCCTCCACATGGCTAAGTGCACGTAAATGCTGTTCCCAGACAGCTGTTCTGGTACTTTCACCAACGATTGCAATGTTCATAAACTCAAAACTTAGAATAAATTCCCGGTGAAGAGCTCAACCGAAACACACAATATAGTACAATTTTCTATGAATAAATTCATCCCGCACATTCAAATCACGTTCCAGGTACACCAGGAGAACTTTGACGTACCCGCAGACCCACACGACGCCCCC
>PZPG01000012.1:0-16657 GCA_003045995.1 Bacteroidota bacterium | reverse complement strand
CCGCACAACGGCTCCAGAACTCACCGCGCCAGCTTCATCATCTTAAACACCGCCTTCAACTTCCCACGCGACATCAGTGAATCGATAAAGTTAAACTGCCCCGCCGACAACTTCTCACCTCCGTCAATCGTCACGCACTCTCCGGTGATATACGGCGCCAAATCACTCATCAAAAACACCGCCAGATTTGCCAGTTCCTCATGATCCCCATACCGGCCGGCCGGAATCCTGCCCAAATACTGCTTCTCAAACTTCTTTGTCGGAAATAACCGACTCCAAGCCCCCTCCGTCGGAAACGGCCCCGGAGCAATCGCATTCACACGAATCCCATACTCTGCCCACTCAAACGCCAGCGAACGCGTCATCGCCAGTACACCCGCCTTGCTACACGCCGATGGCAAAACAAACGCCGATCCAAAGTCCTCTGCATACGTTGTTACGATGTTCAAAATGCTCCCATGGACACTCCCGCCACTTTTCCCCCACGTTCTTCCAACCTTGCGCCCCTCATTGAGTCCATCACTGCGTCCATCATTCCGTCTTTCATTCCTTCCCTCATTCCCATCCCCCATTCGCCGGCTCTTCCAATCTCCCCATCGACTCCCCTGCTTCTTCTGCCCAATCAGTAAATTCCCAAAATGATGTGTACAGTTAAAACTCCCATGTAGCACAATATCCACCACCGTTTTAAACCCACCTGGGGTCAAATCCTCCGATGCACTTAGAAAGTTTCCAGCCGCATTATTTACAAGCCCGGTCAGCGCGCCAAAATCATCCACAATTCTATGCATCATCGTTCCCACCGCCTCAAAATCCCGTACGTCCACCGCATACGTCCCTACACGATTTCCCGAAACACCAATCTCCTGCGCCGCTTTTCGCAACTTCTCCTCCGTTCGACCACAGATCGCAACCTCCGCCCCCAGTTTCGAAAATAACTTCGCCATCGACAGTCCAAGCCCGCTACCACCGCCGGTAATCAAAATCACTTCGCCCTTTAACGTATCTTCTGTAAACATAGTCCATTCCCTATTGTTGGATTATTCTGCAAGTTCCATGCATTTCGCGCATTGTGTTCAAGACGTGCATTGTGTTCATGACGCACATTCCGTTCAGCAGCTCGATCCGGCTCTTCTTTCCGTGTAGTTTCTTACAACATTGTTAGTACATGTATTTGTTTGGTTTCGGGGTGATGAGAATGCCCCCGGATCAAGCCCGGTACTGCAGGTTTTCAAAGATTCCGGCCGCTCCCATACCACCTCCCACGCACATTGTCACCATTCCATACCGCTTGTTCAATCGCTTCAAATCGTGCAAAATTTGCGTTGTCAGCTTGGCGCCGGTACAACCCAGCGGGTGTCCCATGGCGATGGCTCCCCCATTGATATTCACCTTTGCAGGATCCAGACCTGCCTCCCGAATCACAGCCAGCGCCTGTGCCGCAAATGCTTCATTCAGCTCAATCAGATCGATCTCTTCCAAAGTCAACCCAGCCTGAGCGAGTGCTTTGGGAATCGCCTCCACCGGACCGATGCCCATAATCTCCGGAGCCACACCCGCCACGGCAAAACTATGATACCGCGCAATGGGCGACAAACCAAGTGCCGATGCCCGCTTCATTGACATCATCAGCACACCGGCTGCAGCGTCGTTCATCTGCGATGCATTACCCGCTGTTACTGTACCATTTCGCTTAAATACCGGCCGAAGTTTTGCAAGCGCCTCTGTATTCGTATCGTTTCGCGGTCCCTCATCCCGTGCAAACTCTTTCACAGACTCCCGAATAGATCCGTCACTGTTCATCTTCTTAGTAACCACCTCCAATGGTGTAATCTGCTCCTCGAACACTCCATCTTCCCAGGCTTTCACTGCTTTTCGATGACTATCACAGGCAAACTGATCCTGATCCTCCCGCGAAACTCCGTATTTCTCTGCAACATTTTCCGCTGTAATGCCCATACTGATGTAAACTTCCGGCTGCTCACGAACAAGTTGTGGATTGGGCTGAAACGATACCCCTCCCATCGGCACCTGCGTCATACTCTCGGCGCCACCGGCAATCACGACCTCGGCACCGCCGGCCATGATTCGTTCTGCTGCCATTGCAATCGTCTGCAATCCTGACGAGCAAAAACGATTGACCGTCACTCCGGGAACCTGTTCAGACAGCCCTCCCAGCAAGGCGGCCTGACGGGCCATATTCAATCCCTGGGTTGCCTCCGGAAAGGAACACCCGACGATCACATCCTCCACCTCCTCTGGCGTTAACGCTGGCACTTGTGTCATCAAGTCCCGAATCACAGCACCCATCATCGAATCAGGGCGCATAAATCGAAGTGAGCCTTTCTTCGCCTTCCCACAGGCGGTGCGTTTTGCTGCAACAATCACAGGTATGTTTTCGCTATGCATCTGATTTCTGTTCCGTTCCTGTTATGGTTTTTGATTCGTGTCGTTTTGTGTCGTGTCGTTTCAGTTCGTCCCGTATCATTGTGTTTCGTTTGCCCCCCATCGGAAACTCAAATCCTGGAGGGCCTGCAAACCCGGAATGCTTCCGCATCAACCCGCACCTAAAACCTTCACCATTTTTTTGTGTGTACGCTCGTCCCACATACACTCCAAAATGGCATCCCGCTCCATCTGTAGTACCAGGGATTCAGGTACATCCTGCAACTCACTGAGTTCGCCTCCGGTCATCACTTTTGCCACTTTTTGAGCCAAAATCCGATCGTAGGGTGCAACAAATCCACCCTCCTCCATGATATAGAGCATCACGTTGAGTGCACTGTAGCCGGTCGCTCCCAACAGTCGCATGCTTGGCTCCTGCGGAGGCCTGTACCCTTGATCTGCCAGGGCCTTTGCTTCGGTTTTGGCTTGGCGAAGCAGATGAAACCGGTTCATGAGAATCACATCGCTGTCGCGCAAATATCCCAGTTGTTTCGCTTCCCATGCACTCATGGAGACCTTTCCAAGCCCAATTGTTTTGAAAGCGGATTTGAGATAAGGTAGTGGGTCGGCCTGCTCATCCCAAGCTACCCGATTGAGTGCTCGCTGAAGAAGCTCTTTGGTCCCACCTCCAGCCGGGATCAACCCGACGCCCAGTTCGATAAGGCCACAGTAGAGTTCGTGATGGGCCACAACCCGGTCGCAGTGAAGAAAAAATTCCACCCCACCCCCAAAAGCGCGACCCGCAACAGCGGCAACCACTGGAAATGGCCGGTACCGAAGTCCAACAGCGACCCGCTGAAAGCCTTCGACTGCATCCCGAATGCGATCATTGTCTCCTGCCCGAAGTGCAGCACCTGCCTCCGCGAGATTGGCTCCGTAACTGAAATGTTCCCGATCGTGCCCGATGACGAGCGCGTCAAACTGCTGCTCCACGATGTCGCAGGCTTTTTCGAGTGACTGAACAAGTTCAAAGCCAAGGGTTTGATTTTTTGTCCGAAAGGCAAATAAAGCTACACCGTCGCCCATGTCATAGAGTCCCGCACTTGCATTGCCGAACACTTCACACCCATTTCGGTCCAAGTCGGACACCAAGATAGCCCCTTCTGCAGGAGGCGGACATGGAATCCAAAATGACGAGGTCGATGCATCCGCAGAACCTGTATTACCAGCAGAATTTGAGGAACCCGAAGAACCCGAAGAACCCACAGAACCCACAGAACCCGAAGATCCTGTAGATCCCACAAATCCCGCAACACCCGTAAACACCCGCGGATCCACCACATCACCCCCTTCATAAAACGACTCCACACCTGCCTCCAGCATCGACTTTACCCAGGCCGGCACCGTAAACCCCTCTCTCTCCATCCGCTCTGCAGCAGCCCGAACTCCAATCGCATCCCACCGCTCAAACGGACCCAGTTCCCAGTTAAACCCCCATCGCATTGCACGATCCACGGCTTCCACCGAATCACTAATCTCCGGAATCCGGTTGGCAGCATACAGCAACAGATCCCTTTGCGTCTCCCACAAAAATCGCCCTGCCCGATCCTCCTGCGCAACCAGATACCGAAGCCGTTCCCCCGCTCCCGCAAACTTCGCCTTCGCCTCATCCGCCGAATCAAACTGCACCGGCTTCTGCGCAGCATACTCCAATGAATCGGGTTGAAGCGACCAAAACTCCCGCCCTGCCTCTGTATTCACCTTCTTGTAAAACCCGGAACCACCCTTATTCCCCGTCGAACCCCGCTTCACCAACTCCCCAAATGCCTCCGGCAACCGAAAAACCTCCTGCCGCTCATCATCCGGAATCGCCGGTAAAAGATTCGACGCCACATGTGCCAGAACATCCAGTCCGGCCATGTCCGCGGTTCGAAATGCCGCTGCCTTCGAATAGCCAGTCAGCGTCCCGGTCAGATAATCGATCTCCTCCGCCCGAAACGACCCATCAAAAAAATACGGTAGCATCGCCGCCATCGAAAACACACCAATCCGATTCGCAATAAAATTCGGCGTATCCTTGCAGATTACCACCCCTTTGCCAAGCACCGTTTCAGAAAACAAAGCCATCCGTTCCACGATCTCCGGGTCCGTTTTCGAGGTCGGAATAATCTCCAGCAGCGTCATATAGCGTGGCGGGTTAAAAAAATGCGTCCCAATCACATGCCGCTGAAATTCCTCCCCGCAAGGCGCTGCCAGTTGCACAATCGGCAAACCGGACGTATTGGAACTCACCACTGTCCCCTCCCGCCAATACTGCTCCACCTGTTTCATCATCGATTGTTTGATGTCCAGCCGCTCAATAATCACCTCACACACCCAGTCTGCCTGCGAAATCACCCCCAAGTCATCCTCAAAATTTCCCGGGATGATGCGGGAGGCATCTGCGCTGTTTGCCAGTGGCGCAGGCTTCATTTTTACCAGTTTTTGGATGCTCTCTTCGGCTATGGCATTGGGTTGATGCGGATCCTCCGACTTCCTGTCCAGCAGATGGACTTGCAAGCCGGCATTGATGCAGTGAGCCGCGATCTGGCTTCCCATCACCCCACTTCCCAAAACAACTACCTTCCTGATTTTGTAGATCGGTTTCATAGACGACGCTCTTCTTGTGTATGGTATTCTTGTGTATGGTATTTGTAATGCCAGCAACAGACTCATTGGCCGATAACAATCTCATTGGCCAGCATTAAACTCATTGGCCAGCAACAAACCCGAAGCCCTGCTGCTAATTCTCAGGCCAGTGATGAAGCTTCCGGTCTCCAAAAAAAACTTTCCTGGAGCAAAACTCATGTCTGCAATCAAAATGAATGAGCACTACTCGTGCAACAACCCGTCCGAATTACTCCTCGGCGTACATAGAATCGATCTCTTTTTGATAGCGCTCGCGAACCACCGATCTCTTCACTTTGAGCGTAGGGGTAAGTTCCCCCGCTTCGATGGTCAGTGGCTCCCGGAGTAGTACAAATTTTTTGACCCGCTCCCAAGGTGATAATTGCTGGTTTGCTTTCTCGATCTCCCGCTCGATGAGTTTATGCACATACGGATCCTTGGTAAGATCTCCGTCGGTTTTCACCTCATCCCGCTCAATTTTCTTTTGGATATTTGCATAGGCCGGTACAACAAGTGCGGCGCAGAATTTCTTCTGAAAACCAACAACCACAACCTGTTCGATAAACCCGGAGCCGGACAACTCGCCTTCAATATGCTGAGGCGAAACGTATTTACCGGTGGAGAGCTTGAACATCGACTTGATTCGATCGGTGATGAACAGAAATCCATCCTCGTCGATCCGGCCGATGTCTCCCGTCTTGAACCATCCATCATCGGTGAGTACTTCATTGGATTGCTCCGGCTTGTTATAATATCCCTGCATGATGTTGGGGCCCCGTGCACAGATCTCACCATTTTCCGCAATTTTTACCTCCACATCCCGAATGGGTTTACCGGAGGATCCAATGCGCATAGCACCCGGATACTGCACTGTAATAACCGGGGAGGTTTCCGTAAGCCCATATCCCTGCACGCAGACAACTCCAATTGCATTCATGAATTTGAAGATTTCGGGGGGAAGTGCCGCGCCACCGCTAACAACACCAGCCAAGTTCCCGCCAAACAGGGCCCGTATCTTACTGTAAATGAGTTTATCGGCAATGCGATGTTTCAAGGCTTCCAGTCCGGCAGGTGGATGCTCTGGATCGTACTGCTCGGTTCGGTAGATCGCCCAGTAGTAGAGTTGTTTTTGGATTCCCGAAAGCTCCTGTCCCTTCACTTTCACACCGGTATGAATCTTCTCCATCAACCGTGGCACCGTTGCCATAAAAAACGGTTTGATGTAGGCCATATCATCCCGAATCTCATCAACGTGCTCGATATAGTAAATACGGCAACCCATAGAAATGTACATATACTCAATCATGCGCTCGAAGACATGAGAGAGTGGCAGATACGAGAGAATCGCCTTGCCATGGAAAGCCCCGGCCGGAAAAGGAAGTTTTTCGAGGGATGCTTCTACATTTGATGCGATATTATAGTGCGTCAGCATCACCCCTTTTGGCATGCCGGTTGTCCCTGAGGTATAGATCAGTGTGGCGAGATCGTCCGGTCGCACCTCTTTCTGCAACGTTTCGAACAGAGCGGGCTGCTCTTTGTCCAGCTTTTGCCCCAGTTCCAATAGTTCGGTGAGTGGCATCAACGATTTATGAGCCGAGCCCCGGATTGAGATCACCTTCTTAACACACTCGATCCCTTTCATCAGCGGTTTGGTGTCTTTGAAAAGCTGATCGGTGGAAACGATATGAATCAGGCATCCGGAATCCTCGAGTATATATTTGATCTGATCGCCATGCTGCGTGGTGTAGATCGGAACATTCACAGCGCCCATCGATAAAATGGCCAGATCGAGCATAACCCACTCGGTGGAGTTCTCGGAATGAATAGACACTTTCGTCCCCTTTCGAACTCCAAGTTCCCACAGTCCAAGTGCTGCGTGTCGCACCTGTTCCTTGAAAGTCGCGACATCTGTTTCCTTCCAGACACCGTCTCGTTTTGTTGAAGAAAAAATACCCTCCGGGTAGGTGTGAAGTCCTGCGTTCAGAAGTTCCGGCAGGGTTAGGTGATCATTGCTCATCTTGGTTTGATTTCTATTGGGACGTAACAGTGTTATCTTCCGCAGAGATGTCCTTAAATTTACACTTTGCTGGGACTTTACAAAACGAAAGTTCAAAAATATTTGGAGTTGATATGGAAAGAAAGACCATAGACCTGTCCGGGGTCGAAATTGAGGAGGATATTCGCGAGAAAGTACTTCAAATGTTTGATCCGGCCCAGCGAAACATGGCTCATGCTTTGGGGTTTCAGTTTTTGAAGATGAGCCGAAAAGAGATGATTGCGCGTATGCCGGTGGATGAAAATACCACGCAACCCTTTGGGATTCTGCATGGTGGTGCGTCCGTAGCGCTGGCAGAAACGCTCTGTTCGATCGGTGCATGGCTTTCGATCGATATTGAGAAAAAGATGGCAGTAGGGCTGGAGATCAATGCAAACCATGTTCGGCCTGTGCGTAAAGGTGGATCCGTTGTGGGGAAAGCAACTCCAATTCATCGTGGTGCCAGTACACAAATCTGGGAGATCCGGATCGAGACGGAGTCGGGGAAATTAGTCTCGATTTCACGATGTACCATCGCTGTTATCGATCGCCGGTAATTTCCACGGAACCACTTTCATTCTGGCCGTGAATTTTTCTATATTTCCAGTCTATTTAATTTGTGTCCAAATGTATTTACATCACCCCAAAAAAGCGCTTTTATGAATACCGAACAAGAGCTAAAGCAATTTCAGGAGCGAATCGATAACGGAGAGAAAATTGAACCCAAGGATGCCATGCCGGAGCGGTACCGAAAGCAGCTGATCCGAATGATGAGTCAGCATGCGCACTCGGAAATTGTTGGGATGCTGCCCGAAGGAAACTGGATCACTCGTGCCCCATCACTCAAACGGAAAATGGTACTTCTGGCCAAGGTACAGGATGAGGCAGGCCATGGACTGTATCTGTACAGCGCAACCGAAACGCTGGGAGCCAGACGGCAGGATCTTGTCGAGGATTACCTTTATGGCAGTGCCAAATATTCGAGTATTTTTAACTATCCTACACTTACATACGCGGATATTTGTGTGATCGGTTGGCTGGTGGATGGTGCGGCCATTGTGAATCAGACGATGCTGGCAAAATCTTCCTATGGACCCTATGCGAGGGCCAATTTGCGTATCTGCAAGGAGGAGAGTTTCCACAAAAAGCAGGGGTACGAGATGCTGGCCAAGATGGCCTCCGGCACGCCTGAACAACAGAAAATGGCCCAGGATGCTGTGAATCGTTGGTGGTGGCCCACACTGATGATGTTTGGGCCACACGATTCGGACTCGCCCAACAGTGCAGAGCTAATCCGTTGGGGTGTGAAAACTAAGACCAATGACGAGTTGCGCGTCCATTTTGTCGATCGAATGGTGATGGAGGCGGAGGCGATTGGTATTACCCTTCCCGATCCCGATCTGAGGTATAATGAGGAGACCGGCCACTGGGATTTTGGTTTAATTCCATGGGATGAGTTTTGGAGTGTCGTGAAGGGGGATGGGCCGATGAATCGCGAACGCATTCGTGCACGTCGACATGCGTATGAGGAGGGTGCTTGGGTGCGGGAGGCAGCCACAGAGTATGCGCGAAAGCAACGCCTGAGAGCCGAGAAGGCCTCCTGATGCTTTGCAATCCTGGCTCGGAAGGTTTAGAAGTGGCAGAGCCTCTGGTGTAGGAAGTAAAGCAAGCACCCAATGTGCAACTGGAAAAAGACATCATAATGTAGTGATTGCTTATGAGTAGCAACGATTCAACGGAATGGCCTCTTTGGGAGGTTTTTTATCAACCTAAAAATGGGAAACCATTTGAGCATGCAGGTAGTTTGCATGCGCCGGATGCCGAGATGGCGCTGCTCAATGCGCGTGACACCTACGCCCGCCGAAATGAGGGCATTGCCATCTGGGTCGTTCCGTCCGATCAGATTACCGCCTCCACACCGGAGGATGCCGGTCCTTTTTTCGATCCGGCCAATGAAAAACCATACCGCCATCCACAGTTTTACTCCGTGCCGAGAGCGGTAAAGAAACGATCCTGAGTGTGCTAAATATCACAGACTACACTCACTATGATGTTCTGGCTTGAAAACCCATACCACGACGGGTTCCGAACGACGAAGAACTCCGAACCACAAAGAACTCCGAACGACGAAATCCGAACCACGAATAGAACCAAACCAAGAATAGTACCAAACCTAGGCCCATTTCCTTAACAAAATTTTCGAATGGATCCCCGCACTTTCTGAGCATGAGCACATTTGACGAAATACCAAAAACCCAGCAAGAAGCACTACGTACAGTCGTACTTTGGCTGGCTGATGACCGCTTGATTCACGGACACCGCCTTTCGGAATGGGCCGGCCATGGTCCGGAGCTGGAAGAGGATTTGGCGCTAGCGAATATGGCCCTCGATATGATCGGGCACGCTTCATCCCTTTATGCATACGTAGCCAAGCTGGAGGGTCGCGAGGAGGAGGACTACCATGCTTATTTCCGGGACGATATCGATTTTACAAATTGTGCCATGGTCGAATTGCCACGGGGTGATTTTGCCTTCACAATGGCACGGCAGTTTCTTTTTAGTGTACACGCTTTTTTACTGTACCAGGCACTGATGGATGTGCTGGAGGATGAGGAACTTGCCGGCATTCTCAAAAAGCATTTCAAAGAGATCCGGTATCATTTGCGGCATAGCGGAGAGTGGATGCGACGCCTTGGAGACGGAACCGATGAAAGCAGAGAAAGGGTGCAACATGCACTCGATGACCTTTGGATGTACACCGGAGAGCTTTTTACCTCCAATGCGCATATTGAAGCTACGGTCCGTTTTGAGGTATTCACCGACCCGGCAACCCTGCACGCTCCATGGATGGAGATGGTTCGTCAGGTTTTAGACGATGCAACACTCACCATGCCGGATCAGAATCAATATATGTTTGATGGGGCACGACAAGGAAGACATACGGAGCATTTGGGACGACTGCTTGCCGAAATGCAGTTTTTGCGGCGCTCCTACCCAGACGCCTCCTGGACTTAGTTCACGCTCTGTGACGGGATCGGGATCAGCAAATCGAATCCAATCACCCAGCGTAGGACTTTGTCTGCAAATGAATTTTTAACCACACCCATCTGAAGGCACACACATCTGAAGGCACATTCACATAAAAGCACACTCATGTACGTTCCATGAAACTGGCGTAACCGATGAATAACCAACACCCGGATGCATCCGCATCAACCCGAAAAGAAAACAGTGAAGCACTCTCGGAACAAGAGGTGATGATGCTTCTTGAGGAGGTAACCGATCCGGAGATCCCCGTGCTGAATGTAGTGGAGATGGGCATTGTGCGGCGTGTGGAAAAGAGCGGGCAAGAGGCGGGATTTCGGGTGGTGATTACGCCAACCTACTCGGGCTGCCCTGCGATGAACGCGATTGAACAGGCGATTTTGGAAAAAATGATGGAAAAAGGAATTCGGCCGGTGGATGTTGTTACCGATCACCGCGAACCCTGGACCACCGATTGGATGACCAGCGAAGCAAAGCGAAAACTAAAGGAGTATGGGATTGCACCGCCGCCACCTACCGGCGATGATTCCGACTTTCTGAGCACCCTGAAATCCTCCCAAAAAATCGTGCCCTGCCCGTTTTGTGATTCACTGGAAACGGAACTGCGAAGCGAATTTGGCTCCACTGCGTGCAAATCGCTCTACTACTGCCACGGTTGCAGCCAGCCGTTCGAACATTTTAAGTGTATTTAACCGACATCAACATAAACGCCATGGATGCCATCCTTTCAGAGGTTCAAAACGGGGTGATGTGGATTACGCTTCACCGCCCGGAAAAATACAACAGCTTTACGGAACCCATGGCCCTGCAGCTCCAGACGGAACTGGCTCGTGCAGGATCGGAGGAAACCGTTCGCTGTGTAGTGATTCGTGGGGCCGGGAAAGCATTTTGTGCAGGGCAGGATCTGGCAGAGGTGACTCTGCGACAGCAAGATCCCGATTATTCGATTGCCGATACCGTACGTATATCCTACAATCCCACCGTGATGGCCATTCAGAACCTTTCGAAACCGGTAATCGCGTCAGTGCAGGGAATGGCGGCCGGAGCCGGAGCAAATCTGGCCTTTTGCTGTGACCTGGTATTCGCCTCTTCGGAGGCTGTATTTTTGCAGGCGTTTGGAAAAATCGGGTTGATTCCGGACAGTGGCGGGACCTGGCTGCTACCCCGGCTTGCGGGGAGGGCACGTGCGAATGCTCTGTATCTTTTGGATGAGAAGGTAACGGCGGCGGAAGCGCTGGAAATGGGGCTGATCTCCCGTGTGGTGGATGCCGGTCAGCTGGAGGAGGTGGTTCGGAGTACGGCGGAACGGCTGGCGTCCATGCCAACGAAGGGGTTTGGCCTGTATAAAAAGGCAGTGATGATGGGGGCGGGTCAGTCGCTGGAGAAGCAGCTGGAACTGGAAGCCGTTTTGCAGGCGGAGGCGGGAAAGACCGAGGACTACCGAGAGGGTGTGGCTGCTTTTTTGGAAAAAAGGATGCCGAATTTCACGGGGCAATGAGCTCCTCTGTTCTCGACAGAACCTCAACAACCCTCAACAACTATCGATAACCCTTAACACCCAATCTAAACAACATCATGTCTGACCCTATAGACTCTTCCGCCACCCTTGGAATCGTCGGCGCCGGAACCATGGGAACCGGAATTGCGCAAATCGCTGCAGCAAACGGCCACCAAGTCCATCTTTACGACGCCTATCCAGAGCAGCTTGCAACATCGGAGGCGGGGTTGCGACAAATTCTTGCAAAGCAGGTGGAAAAAGGGCGCATGACACAGCAACAAATGGATACGCTGCTTGGGCACATCAACTGGACCGATCACACCCTATCGTTTTCGAAATGCAGCCTTGTGATTGAAGCGATCGTCGAAAACCTGGATATAAAAAAAGATCAGTTTGCAAGGCTCGAGGCGATCGTACCGAAAGACTGCATTCTGGCAACCAATACCTCATCGCTATCCATTGCCTCGATTTCTTCAGCCCTAAAACGTCCGGATCGATTCCTGGGAATCCACTTTTTCAACCCGGCACCGCTGATGAAACTGGTAGAGATCATCCCCGGAATCGCAACATCCACCGAAACCGTACAAAAAGCACGCACACAGATCGATGCATGGGGGAAAGTGACCGTACTGGCGAAAGACACCCCCGGCTTTATTGTAAACCGCGTAGCGAGGCCATTTTACGGAGAAGCTTTGCGAATCTACGAAGAGGGAATTGCCGATGCGCCCACCATCGACTGGGCTATGAAAACGATCGGCGGGTTTCGGATGGGGCCGTTCGAGCTCATGGACCTCATCGGCCACGATGTCAATTATGCGGTCACAGAAACCGTGTTCCGAAATTTCTACTACGATCCACGGTTTCGGCCTTCGTTCACTCAAAAACGCCTGGTTGAAGCGGGATGGCTTGGGCGTAAGAGCGGTCGCGGATTTTACGACTACCCCACAGAGAATCCCCCCGAACCCCTCACCGATGAAGGCCTTGGCCGGGAGATCTTCGAACGAATTCTTGCCATGCTGATCAACGAAGCCTTTGATGCCGTGTTTATGAACATCGCAAGCCGCAAAGAGGTGGATCTCGCGATGCTGTTTGGCGTCAACTATCCAAAGGGGCTCATCGACTGGGCAGAGGAATGGGGCTTTGCGCAGGTTTTAGCGCGCCTCGAACATTTGAACGCCTTGTATGGGGAAGACCGCTACAGAGTAAACCCGTTACTACGGCGGGTAGTTCATAATGGGGATTCGGTTTGATGCGAGACGCGAAACGGACGAGTGAGACGCAAGGGCATGCGGGTAGTTGTAAAGATGCGAACCGTTGTGAACATGAAAAAGGAGACATCATCGTGAAGGAGATGCTCGAAGCGGATGCCTTCAGCCGTTGGCTCGGCATTCAGGTTAAGGAGATCGGGAAGGGCGCTGCCAAGCTATCGTGTGTGATTCGGAAGGAGATGACGAATGGCTTTGATGTTGTCCACGGTGGGGTGCTCTTTTCTTTGGCCGATAGTGCCCTTGCGTTCGCAGCGGCTTCCACCGGTCGAAAAGCACTCACTTTGGAGTCCTCCATTTCATTCCTAAAGCCTGTTTACGCCGGTGCGAAACTCACAATTGTCACTGAATCTGTGCGGAAGGGGAAACGTGTAGGCCACTATCTCGTTCGGATCTTTCTGCAAAATGGGGATCTGGCAGCACTCTTCAAGGGGTCTGTCCTCTATACCTCCGAGCCTGTACTCCCTCCCTCTTAACCTGGACTGTTTGCGCTATTTAACCCCGCCTGTTTGCGCTACTTAACCCCGCCTGTTTGCACTACCCATAAGCTCACGTGCCGATTGAATGATCCGCTCTGTCGTGACTCCCAGTTTTTCATACACCTCATTGAAGGGAGCAGAGATTCCAAACCGATCGATGCCAATCGTAATCCCATCGGTGCCAACCCATCGATGCCACCCAAATGTGGACCCAGCCTCCACACTGATTCGCTTCTTCACCTCCGGGGGCAACACCTCTTCGCGGTAGGATGTACTCTGCTCTTCAAAACGCTCGATGCAGGGCATACTAACCAGGCGTGCGTCGATCCCTTCCGTACGAAGCTCCTCTAATGCCATCAGTCCAAGATAAACCTCCGATCCGGTAGCAAGAATAATTAGATCCGGATGATTGCCTTGCTCTTTTTTGAGGATGTAAGCACCTCGTTCCGACTCGGAAGCATCTCCCAGACCGTTTCTGTCCAGTGTAGGCAACGATTGGCGAGTTAAAACCATCACGGACGGCCCGGTTTGATGCTGGATTGCGGCTTTCCAGCACCAGGCAACCTCATTGGCATCCGCAGGGCGAAATACCTGTACATTGGGAGTTGCACGAAGTGCCGCTAAGTGCTCGATGGGTTGATGTGTGGGGCCGTCCTCCCCCAGGCCGATACTGTCATGGGAAAACACAAATAACGATGGAATTTCACAAAGCGCAGCGATTCGGATGGCTGGCTTGTTGTAGTCCGAAAAGACCAAAAAAGTACCCCCGTACGGAATCACCCCACCATGCAGGTTCATGCCGTTGATGGCCGCTGCCATCGCATGCTCCCGAACACCATAATGAATATTTCTAGCCGTGAAATTATCGGAAGAGAGGTTTCCTTCCCCCTCCAGGTAGGTAACATTGCTCCCTGTTAGATCGGCCGAACCGCCAGTGAGCGTAGGAATATGATCTTTGATTGCGTTCAGTACCATCCCGGATGCTTTACGAGTGGCCATCCCCTTTTCGGAGGGCTCAAAGTTCGGAAGTATTTGTTCCCACTCCGAGGTGGGTGGCAGCTCTCGGTGTAATGCCTTTTGAAACGCCTTTGCATCCTCGGGATATAGTTCTCGATAGTGACTCATCATTGCATTCCATTCCGACTCTGCTACGTCTCCGCGCTTCAGTGACTCTTCTCTCCAGGCGGCTACATCTTCCGGTAAATCAAATGGTTCCGGATTCTCCCAGCCAAGTGCTTTTCTAGTAGCCTGAATCTCCTCTTCCCCAAGCGGTGCTCCATGAGAGGATTCACTTCCCTGTTTGTTCGGGCTTCCAAACCCGATGGTCGTTCTACACTCGATGAGAGAAGGTTTGTCCGATTGCTGTGCCCGCTCAATGGCCCCGGCAATCTCCTCATGATCATGACCATCCACAACCTGCACATCCCACCCAAGTCCCTCGAATCGCTGCACCGGATTATCACTCAACGTCAAATCCGTAGAGCCATCAATCGTGATTCGGTTCGAATCGTACAGATAGATCAGATTCGACAATCCAAGGTGACCAGCCAGGGAAGCAGCCTCATGTGAAATTCCCTCCATCAGATCACCATCACTAACAATGGCATAGACATAGTGATTGGTCAGTTTCATGTCTGGTTTATTAAAACGCGCGGCCATCACATTGGCAGCCATAGCCATCCCCACACCGGTCGCAAACCCTTGCCCCAGCGGACCGGTTGTAAGCTCAACGCCCGGGGTGATTCCATATTCAGGATGTCCGGGTGTACGGCTTCCCATCTGTCGAAATTGGCGAATCTCATCAAGAGAAAGCCCATACCCCGTTAAATGAAGCAGGGAATACAATAACATGGAACCATGGCCTGCCGACAAAATGAACCGATCACGATCGTACCAGTTCGGATTTGCCGGATTATGCCGCAAAAATCGGCTCCAAAGAACATACGCCACATCAGCCATCCCCATCGGCATGCCCGGGTGCCCGGAATTGGCTTTCTGTACCGCGTCCATAGAAAGAATGCGAATACTATTTACACAAAGAGAGTCGAATTGGGTCATACCGGTGCTATTTTTTTTGAATATATTTTTTTATCACCTGCTACGTACTTGGGTACTAACGTTTCATCCATCCAAAAAAAAAGCCCGCTGGAAAGCGAGCCTTAGAATACTTTATGAACAAAAACAAAGACGGCAAATAAGCTCGCAACCCAAGTGAGAAATTTTACCTGCAGTTTGCGTATCCATCATTTTATCCCGATTCGCACAAGACTAGTTTGGCGTGTATCCGTCGCACTTCAGTTCAAATGTCATGATGTGCGTAGATGGAGCGGAAAAATCACCATAATTTGCATTTTCAAATGCATCACAAGCGCGCAACTTGCCTGCATCGGTCTTATTTGCGTCATAAAGTGCTTTCAACGCGGTACCCAATTCGAAATAAATTTTTGCCTCCGCGACCACCCCTCCACTTTCATATTCGATGGCACGCTCAGCATGAACGATTGCATTATTCCACTGCCCGAGCTTGTTGTAATTTTCAGCCAGCCGATAGTTCGCATCCGCATTCTGCCCGTCATAATTCACAACCATGCTGAGCAGTTCATTCGACCGTCTCAGATTACCATCCTCTGCAACGGTCACCGCGCGAAACACCAACTCCTCTGCAGCAGCTGTGGTTGCATTGTTCAGCGTTCGCGAATCTCCCACCGTTGCGGCCACTTCAATCGCTTTGTCATAATATGCAAGAGCCGCTTCGATGTTCTCACGGTCCATCGCCTTCTGCACAATAGCCTGCTGATAGTACGCGGTTGCGTAATTTGGATTCCGTTCAATGGCAACCCCCAAACTAGTCATTGCAGCATCATAATCGGCAGCACGAAATTCCATCACCGATTTTACATAGTAAAGCTGTGGAATCGCATTTCGGGCTTGCTTTGCGGCATCATCATTTCCAAACTCGCCGGCAATAGTTTCCAATTCCTCAAAATGCTCAATAGCTGTCACCAGCGAAGGAAGTGATTTTTCAGACTGGTATGATGCATAAGAGTCGGACGCTCTTCGGAGATAGAGCCTCGGGATCTGATTCGTGGCAAGATCCACAATATCCTGCAGTTCATATTCTGTGGCAACCGCAATTGCATCCCGGAATTTTTCTGCGGCTTCCACATATTTCTTCTCCTCCGACAGACTCAAGCCAGCATTGTATTCTGTAACCGCCTCTGCACGGCCCTCATCCTGAGCGAAGAGCTGCGGAGCCGTAAAACCAGCCGACAATAGTGTCAGC
>PZPG01000045.1 GCA_003045995.1 Bacteroidota bacterium | reverse complement strand
CGACGCTCTTCCGATCTCCAGGGTGGAAAAGACATTCAGCGATCGGGTCTATTCTGTGGAGTGGTTTCGAAACGGGAAACCCGGAGCACTTCCGGTCCTGCGGCTGAAGAGCAACGATGTGCTGGAACTAAAGTTCGACCTGCTGGAGTTTGAGTCCCGGGATCTGCGCGTACGGTTCGAGCACTATGAACCAGACTGGACGCTCTCCAATCAACCCGAAACCTTTTTTATGGAGGGCTACCCGGTGCAGTTGATTCGGGTGGGGCAGGTGAGCCGTGCGTTGCGTCCCTCCTATCGAAGTTACTCGTTTCGTTTTCCGAATCCGGACCTGAAATTTCGGATTAGCGGGAATTACTTGCTAACTGTGGAGGACGGAGATACGGGGCTGATCTTGTTCACAAAGGTGTTTTTTGTAACGGAAAATGTGGGTGAGGTGATCTCTTCGGTAGAGAAACGGATGAGCAGGGACGACCGGTTGCGAAGACGGGATTATCCGGTAAGTCGGTATTTGCTGCCGGAGGATTTGGAGAACCCGCAGTTTAATTTGAAGTTTTTCTACGTGCAAAATGGCTTTTGGGGGCAGGCCGCGGAGGCGGAGGAGCTAGATTTTTCAATGGAGGAGGAAGTTCAGTTTGAGATGCGTCAGGAGCAGCCTTTTGTGGGTGATATGGAATTTTTGCGTCTTCCGCTTTCAGACGTGACGATTCAGTCGGCGGTTTTTGCAGAAGTGGAGCCGGCGGATGAACCACCGAAGATTGCTCTTTTTGATGACGTTCAGGGGTTTTCGGCCTCGCTGTCGCAAAATTCGCCGTCCCGCATGTCGAAGGTTCGTCATCACCCGGATTCGAGATATGCTGAGGTGTTTTTTCGGTTTGATCCGGAAGCGGAGTTGCCTCCGGATACCAATATATTTTTGACGGGTGGCTTTTCGAATTGGCAGATTCAGGAACGGTACCGGATGGAGTATGACGCGGGTCGCGATCGCTGGGTGGGCAGTGCAGTGATGAAAGAGGGTGAGTATGCCTATAAATATGTTCTTGTGGAGAATGGCCGGATGAACGACACTGCGCTGGATGATCTTTTTTCCCGAACACAACAGGAGTACCATGCGCTCGTTTACTTTCGGGACCCGGATCGCTTTTATCATCGGCTACTGCAGGTTCATTCATTTCGGTGATGAGTGCCGGTGAGCTGTTCCATCAACTCTAAAACAGTCGTGTAAAAATTTTAAAAATATGCGAAAATGCGCTTGATAAAATTTATTGCTGCTTTTTTGGTGCCGGCACTGCTGGTATTTTTGATCGCATTTGGCCTGAACTGGAAGTCTACGAAACTGTTTTTCGAGAATCGCGAATCGATGGCAGAGGGTAGTGAGTGGGTCGATAAAACGTACTCCCTGTCTGGTCTGGCGCAGTATGTGGAGCAAAATCCGGAGAATGTTTCGTTTGTTTCACAGGTTCTGGGTGTACCGGATTCCACGCTTTCATATCAAGGGGCTGTAAGACGGACGATGGGCGTTACTGCCAACGTCTTTTTGATGATGGGGATAGCGGATCGGATTGTAACAGGCTTGTGGGAAGCAGACGAGCCGATTCCGTTTTGGGAGTTCGACCGGTATCAGTTGCCTGAGGTGAGCGAATCGTCTCATACGAGAGCACGGCAGTTGGCGGAGGAGCGTGGATGGTTGACGGATGGATTTGTTACGCTGGGGAATTCTGTATTGCTTCTTGCCGAGAGTGGCAGCCTGGCGATGGCCGATTATTTTTGGTGGCGGCTGGGTTCGGACTATTTCGAGCAACTGTCTGCCGGGTTGGGATTGCGTGAAACAGACATGCCTCTGCCCTTTTCCGGAATCTACTTGTTAATCTCGCCGGAGGTTGAAAAGATGGAAGTTGTGGGTTTCGAAGAGTCTGGCGACATGAGGGTAAATGACAAAGAGTCGGAAACGCTATACTCATGGATTCAGCAAGTAGAGAGTGAGGGAAGTGGCTGGTGGCGGGAGGCGGTTGAGGCGATGTCTGCACGGCTGATGCAAAAGGATTTTCGGGAGTATGCCATAGACAAGCTAGATCGCAGAGGGCTTGGACTTAGTTTTATGGAGACACGTGATGCATTGGCACTGTTCCCGCAAACGACCGCCCGTGAAATGGCGGATCTGCTGCGAAGGCTTGCAGAGTCCGATGGCATTCGACCGGAGATTTCCCGGCAGGTTTTGAGCTGGCTTCGTTGGCCGATGGTGAATCACGAGGGCGCAAACCTGCACTTTTCTGAGTACGGTGCGTTGTATGATTACAGGATGGGACTATTGAATGGAATCGACATCGGTACATCGAAATATACGGGCAATACAACGGTGCAAGCCGTATTTTTCGACCGACTGGAGATTGCGTTCTGGTTTCATATGTCGAGTAATCATATGCATCAGGATTTTCAGCAGCGAATGATGTATGATCCTGCCATGATTGATCGCCTTGAACGAATAACGTCTTCCATCAACCCGAAGTAAAATTATTTGACTCTCCTACGATTATGAAAGTGTATTTTTTGTATGCAACATGGTTTTTACCGCTTTTTTTCCTTTTTCACGGATTGTATCAGGGGGCGGTGTACCGCGGATTGGATGAGACCTATGAGTCGGGCACGTCGTATGTGGCGGATGTGCTCGATTTTGATGTGAAGCAGATTGCTGCACAGACGAATGGGTATGTTGTGCTTCGGTTTGAAAGCACAGAAGGCACGATTGAGGAGAAGCTGAGTCTGCCGGTGCAGATGGCACAGGTGATTATGGATTCAGAAAAAATTCCTGTGCGATTTAAGGCGGATTCGTTTCGGCCGATTGTGATGATACCGGTGCTGGAGTTGCAGAAAAAGGTAGTACGTGTGAATCTTGCGGTGGTAAGTATCGGGTTCCTGGTTACACTGTTAATTGCGTGGAAGGCCTCTTCGTATGTTGCTCAACGTAGAAAATCCGGGGACGAACCACTCGTGATTGAGCGTATCGATACCGAGGAATTGAACGATAAGACAGAACTCTAAATTTACTTTTTCCTTTTTACTTGATGTTTATGAACCGAACTCGTTCCAAACTCTATCTGATTCCTACTCCGGTGTATCGTCAAAAAGATAATCAGACGCTTCCGGAGTATACGTTATCGGTTGCCAGGTCTTTGTCTGTGTTTGTGGTGGAAAAGGTACAGCCGGCTCTCTCCTTCTTGCAGTGGATTGATCATCCGATGAAAGACTTTGAACTGACACTGCGGGTTTTGAACAAAAAAACTCCGGATCATGAGGTGGCTGGATTTTTAAAGCTTTTCGAGCAGGGTGATGTGGGGCTGATGTCGGATGCCGGCGCTCCTGCCGTTGCGGATCCGGGATCAAAATTGGTGAAACTTGCGCATGAAAGAGGGATTGAGGTGATTCCTTTGACAGGCCCCTCATCCATTTTACTGGCGCTGATGGGGTCCGGTCTGGAAGGGCAACGTTTCTCTTTTGACGGATATTTGCCGCTGGATGACAAAAAAAGAGTGCAACGGATTCAGGATCTGGAGAAGCGTTCATTGACCGAAACAATGACCCAGATCATCATGGAAACGCCGCATCGGAACCACATGCTTTTTGAGTTGCTTCTGTCTACACTCGAGCCGGAAACCCATTTATGCGTAGCCTGTAACCTAACCGCACCGGATGGCTGGATTCGTACCTCTCGCGTCTATGAATGGCAACAGCAACCGCAGCCAGACCTGCAGCAAAAACCTGCGCTCTATCTCATTTTCAAGAGTTCCTGAGCCAAATTCAAAGAATGAACTTCATCGAATCAACTTCATCCAATCAACTTCATCTAGTCTTTATACCACGTCAATTTTTATCCATATAGTGTCATGCAAAAAATGCGATTTTTTAGCCGGAAACTGATCAAACCAACCGATCTCAACGCCCATGGAACTCTTTTTGGAGGCTCCGTTCTGGCGTGGATTGATGAGGAAGCTGCAATCTATGTAACATGCCAATTGGGCAAGGGAAATATTGCCACCAAATTCATGTCCGAGATCGACTTTGTAAGCTCTGCTAAGCTGGGTGATATCATTGAAATTGGCATGGAAACTGTGAAGTTTGGCAACAGTTCTATAACGATCCGATGTCTCGTACGACACAAATTCACCTTGCAAACGATCATCAGCATTGATAAAATTGTATTCGTTCATATCAATGATGAGGGGAAGGCGATTCCGCATGGTGTGACCGAACCTGCCAACGAATAGACCATCTCACATTTTCTGCCTTAGAATCAACCGCAAAGGACCTGGCATTCGTGTGGACGACTCATCCTCAATCCTAAATTCGATCCACGCATCCGGGAACTTCAAATTCAGCTCCTCCAGTTGCTTGTCTTCGGGTCGCAAATGATAAATTCCAGGAAGCAACCCTTCCGCATAAAAGGAACCGTCCCTGAATATTGGGATGGTTCGCTTTTCTAGGTTCAGCCATGGATGCTTTTTATTCTTCTCTGGCGGCATCCATAACTCTAATGTCAATCCTGAAAGCGGAATTTGCGCCGAATTAGATGCATCTCCTGCATATTCTGTATCGCCTGCATATTCTGCATCTCCTGCATATTCTTCATAGTTTTTATGACCTTCATCGTCGGCACCCACGATCTGTACCACTCCTTCGATCCAGCCTCCGTAGTAGAACGGGATTTGAAGTTCCTGGTATCGGTTGGTCCGGGTAGTTAGCGAATAGACTGTTTGAGCAGGGATTAGAAGCGGATCGGGTAGCTTGGATGAAACTACTTCCACTTCCAGCGTTTTATGTTGCGGGAGTCTGGAGAATCTCACGACCCCATCCTCTCCCAGCTCCGGATTAGTCTGATTCGAAATCCGAATGGCAGCATACGGCAGGAGTTCGTCTACACTCTTCTCATAGGTACCGTTTGAATTTCTATCCTGAAATAGCAAAACTGATAAACCAGCATACCCAACTCCTGGCTCTGGCATGCTGAAAAAACGGTTTGAGGAGGAATCGTATCCGATCGAGCCGGAAAATGCCTGGCTTGATTGTATTCCATCTTCACGGACTTGCATATTTGATCGCATTTTTACCCGGTTGGCAAGTCTCATTTGTATTCCCATCTGAAACGCAGATTGCTCGGTTCGAAATTGATAACTCCATCCAAGGTTGATTCCTATGGCTCTCTTTTGCCTGGTTATTCGAACGTCAAGGCCGCGAACTGGCAATTTTCTTCCTGCTCCTGAGAGGCTACTCCGTATGTTCCAGGAACGAAGTAGATGTGGTAGAGACTGCGTGTTCGGAATTCTGTAGCGTCCGGTAATGCGCCACGACACCTGTTGCTCGAGGCATGCTTGAAACCGGCACTCGAATCGATACAGAAACGAACTGCCCCATTGAAACCGACCACTTTGCAAAAAAATCGAAGTACGCACCCCTGTCGAAACTACTCGTTCAGTCTCTCTGACATCCAACCCCGTCTGGATTGAAATTGGCAAAGAGCCGGCATTCAGGGTTTGATTCCACTGCACATCGGCTCGTCGCTTCAGTCTGGCCGTATTGATCGCTGATCTCTTCCGGTATCCGGTATAGGAAACTGCGATCGTAGATCCACTCCGGAGTGTAGTGCGCCATCCGGTACGAATCCGATGTCCATGGATCCACTCCACAGAAACAAACTGCTGCTGTAGTAACCTTGCGGTCCACTCCATTCGGATCCATTCCGGGACCCCGCGTTCCCCTCGCCAGTCAAACTCGGACTCGATGGTTTGCCGGTTACTGACTCCGGTTATCACGGACAAATGAAGCAAACTCCCGTCCCTTCCGTACACCCATGGCTGATTTACGGTTCGTCCGGCCTGTAGCTCATAAAGAAAAGATCCTTTGCGAATACTTCTTTGTGGAATTTGAATCTGTTTGGAATGTAGTAATGATTCGCCTTCATGGGTGATCGTTTCTACTACAATGGTATTCCTGCCATACATTAAAGGTATTTTGAAAGAGTATCTTCCACCCTGATCCGTAGTCCCGTATGCAACGATTCTGTTCTGTAGATAAAGATCGACATCTGCGTCAGGTCGTGTTTTCCCGCTTACTGTTTCAAAACCAAAAAGCGTTCCTTTCGATATCGGATGGTTCGAAACGGAAAACCCTACCATTGAACTTCGAATCACTCCACCGGCCGTGAGTGTTCCCGCCGAAATCGAAGAGATCCATGGTTTGCCATTTAGATTCATAGTCCATTGTCCATTCCACTCCTCACGAAGACCACTAGAACGATTCATCCACATACCAGACCGAGACATCCAAACAGACCCGCCAAGCAGTTCAAAGCCTCCCTTGAGCAGGTAGTTCAATGCTTCTGTCTGAAAATTCCGGGTCATTTGCTGTTGTATCTGATAATCCAGAACACCACCATCTAGAATTTTCATATCCGATAAACTTCCCAGTTGACTCTGCGTATTCTGCATATAAATTGACTTGGAATCTTGCACCTCCGATACACTACGCCGATACTCTCGCATCAGACGCTCTTCGTAGGGATACAGACGATCTACAGAAAGAGTAAGTGTCAGAGTCTTAGGAAGGTATCGCACAGGGACGGCAAAGATCCGGGACAAAACCGAAGGGGTAAGAAATATCTTACCGTTCATCACCGTAGCATCCTCGATTCGTAGTTCAATATCTTTCAAGTTATGTTTTGCCAACAGGAGCCCAGCATCTATTTGGAATGGAACACCATTTGTCAAAAATCTGCCTTTCAACTTCATGCATGACTCACAATCACCCTTAGTTTGGGTATAGTAGATCTCCAGATGGTCCAATAGTTCGGCAATAGGTATTAAGGGGTGATTGTGTACCGGATCATAGAGCGCCTTTACAAAAAATTCGGAATTCCTTCGATGGCGTACACGCAGATAGAATGGCTCATAATCCTGTACTGCATGTGCTACATTATCTGCCTGCTGATTGTACTCTACCCTTTCATTGTACTCTGCATATTCGCTGTACTTTGCCCGCACATTATTTTTTGCCTGTGCACTACACTCTGCCTGCAAATTCGAAAATATCGCAGCGCCAAGGCAGATCCATTCCGCCATGATCCGTATCATTCGTTTCATCTCTCCTGAACAATATTCAACGCAATTCCAAATCGTGTCTACTGACCTACACCCGGAATGAGCGTCTGACGAATTTCAAATGGGTTTGCTGGTTGCATCTGCCCTGTTCGCCGATCGAAATAGCTGGGTATAAACTGGTATCGTATATCCAAAGTATCCGGTTTTGCCATCTCAATAGGTAGTTCAGTCACAAGCCAGTCCTCCAAATGACAAAAAAATGTCTGTGAGGTTTCTGATACACTCATTTCGGATGTACTCCGAATCGTGGTCGTCACTTTACCCATGAACGGACTATTTCCCTTTCGCAAGAACCGGGATCGCAGGTACATGTTTTCCTCTGACGGTTCCAGGATTTGTTCCATGAGCATCAGACTCGTTTCCAAAGTACCATGCTGGTAGTAGACCGGCAGTGACTGGTGAACTCGAAAAGCAACCTTGGTTCCTACTGTTTGACCGGAAAAATTGGACTGCTGTTCAGCATTATGTTCATACGATTCGACCATGACCCGGGTCCAGTACATCCCTTCGGGGCGATCCCATGCACGGTCGATATAAAACCTCACCAACTGTGTACTCCCTGGTTCCAGTAGAAACTGTTTTGGAAATACAGAAAGCATACTATCCAACGAGAACGCTTCAAGGGTTGGAGTGGCAGCATCCAACCGATCTAAATGCGGAGTACGATTCAGAAACTGCATCTCCCCGAACCGATCGAAGACAGGGTATCCAAACTCAGCGGATACCTTGATCTCCTGTACTACCCCCGATCCATTCGAAACCAGGAGTTCACCGGCTTTGGACGCGGCCTGTATCACTACCCTTTTTGGGGTCAGGCTAATCTGTGCCATTGCTTCGTACACATCCCATGTTATGCTCCAAAAAAGAAGCAATACAACGCCACGAACAAAAGATCCCATAACTACAAATAATTCACAGTTACGTTCACACTTCCAGTGTAGATTCCCACCGGCTGATTAACAAGTGGTGCCGGAGTTGTTGGACTCGTACCCTCCGGACTTAGATAGCCACCAATGAACAGGTGATGAGCTCCGGTATTTTGATCCAGACCAATATTGACAAATCCGTTCTGTCCGACAGTGGTATAAGAAGTAGCAACAAAGGGGTTGCTCTGCTTTGACCCCATCACCTCCAGACTAAACACCATCTTATTCTCCCCACTAGTGAGTAACACATGACCGGGATACCGAACCTGTACTTGCGTTTCCGGCTCCGACCCGGACGCATTTCCATTGATGTGAATCCAACCGAAATACCCATCCAGGCCTGTATTGAAATTATCTAGCCCTTTTGGATCGATACGTACGTATCCCGGAGTTGTGGAAGAAACAGACCCAAAGTTCAGATCCTGAATTTGGGACATACTCAGCGTACCCATAATGGTGGCTGAAACATCAAGATCGATATTTGCGATAATGTCGTACTCACTGTTTTTCTCGGAATAGAGTGAACTTTGAGCAAACAATCCCTGCCCGGAAAGCAGGGTACAGCCAACAAGGAACGTCAGCCAGATTTTTCGATGCCATTTTTTGTGATGCCATTTATTGCGATGAATGATATGATTCATGATCTCTCCTGTTTGTTTTTGATATGATTGGTGATATGAACTACCTCTTTTAATTGCCACAAGTTGTCCTCCGCGGCTGACCCCATAGTACACAGTGCAATCTTTGAAAAACAACCCCGCAAACCAGGAATGATGAAGAAACTTTTCCTATCTTCTGCTACGGAAAAAGAAGTATCTGCATCACCCCGAGCCAAAAAAAACCAAAATTAAACGCCTCAAAATTATGATTTTAGTTACCGGCGGCACAGGTTACATCGGAAGCCACACTACGTTGGAGTTACTGAACGCAGGGTACGACGTTCTCGTGATGGATAACCTCTCGAACAGTAGCCGAAAATCCCTTCGGCGTGTTGAAAATCTGACCGGAAAGAAAGCTCTGTTTGTGGAGGCAGACCTGCTGGATGAAACAGCCATGTATTCGCTGTTTAAAAACTATCCAATCCATTCCGTGATCCATTTTGCCGGACTTAAGGCGGTCGGAGAATCGGTGGAAAAGCCACTCTACTACTACCGAAACAATGTGGCCGGCACCCTGATTCTATGCGAGGCGATGCAGCAATTTGGCGTGAAGAAACTAGTGTTTAGCTCGTCGGCAACGGTATATGGAAATCCAGCCCAGTCGCCATTGGTCGAATCCAGTTCCCTCTCTGCGGTAAATCCCTATGGCCAGACCAAGCTCACGATCGAACACATCCTCAGAGACCTCGGCCATGCCGATCCGGAGTGGCGAATTGCCCTATTGCGCTATTTCAATCCGGTAGGAGCGCATGAAAGCGGGTTGATAGGTGAAGACCCACGGGGGATTCCCAACAATTTGATGCCATACATTACACAAGTGGCTGTCGGACGCCTGGCAAAACTACGTGTATTTGGGAACGACTATCCAACTTCGGACGGAACCGGAGTACGCGACTACATCCATGTGGTAGATCTGGCACTCGGACACCTGAAAGCGCTTGAAAAATTGGAAACGACATCCGGCGTAGAACCCTACAACCTAGGCACGGGTACGGGCACATCCGTACTAGAACTGGTTCGGGCATTTGAAGAAGCCTCCGGTGTAGAGATCCCCTATGAAATTACAGACCGCCGGCCCGGTGACGCAGCAACCTGCTTTGCGGATCCCTCCAAAGCGGAACGTGAGCTTTCCTGGCGTGCGCAGTTCGATATAGTGCGGATGTGTGAAGACTCGTGGCGATGGCAATCCGGAAATCCAGAGGGATACGCCTAACCCGTTCGCTCCCTTTTTTCTGAGCACCTGATTTGGTATTTTTTTCTTTGTGATTAAATGGTGTCTAGACGCGGAAAGACACTTGCACACTCTTTGATGGAGTGTGTTCGAACGGATATCAACCAGCAGCTATAAACCCTCTGATCCAATCCACCCGAACGTGATTCAATCACTTCTCACTTTTTTTGTTCTAATGTCTTTGGCCGGACAGTCTTTTCATACTGCTCGCACCTCTACTGTGTCTTTTGCCTCTTCTGCAACGCCTACGACCATAGTATCTTCTGAAATCTCAGCATCCTCTGAAATCTCAGCAACGACTGCCACACCTGTCAACTCCATCGAAGAGCCTACTACGAATGAACCCGCATCCCCGGTCCTAACCCGAATCTCCGCTGTGGAACGAAGCGATGGCAAGGGATTTGTCATCCGATTCCACACGACCGAGAAGATCGACTCTGTCTCAGTGTACCAGCCATCCGCAGAACTTCTCCAGATTGTTCTGTATCAGGCGTCTCTTCCCATTGCTACTCAGATGCCCGACCAACCAACCGAACTACCTAAGGAAAACGACATATTCGGTTCTTTTGAACTTTTTGACATCCCCAATGGACTCGCCGTTGACATCCACATCAAACCCGGTCATACCTTTAATTACGACACCTACCCGGATCAAAACCTACGGGATCAGCTCCTCACCCTCACCTACGCTTCCGAAGATGAACTTACAGGACTCATCGACGGACTTATTCCTATTGACTGGTCTTTGTACGCATTTCCCAACCAGCCCACTCCTATTTCCGAAACTAGCCTCAGTACAGGTCCCAATGCCGATTCACAAGAAAACACGATCACCAATATGTCGGATCTACGGGAGGAACTCAGTCGATACACCGGCGCTGAACTCGATGTTGTTGTAATCGATCCCGGGCATGGTGGTAAAGATCCCGGGACCCTCGGCATCAACAATCTCAAAGAAAAAGACATTGTCCTGGAAGTTGCACGTAAGGTAGGTGAATACCTAAATGAGTATATACCCGAGTTAAACGTCGTTTACACCCGTACGGATGATCGCTTTCTAGGACTTGCAGAACGTGGACGTCTCGCCAACGAAATGGGCGGCGATCTTTTTATATCGATTCATGCCAACTCTTTTGCACACGCCAATCGTGCCCGACAGCAACGCCCAAATGGTGCCGAAATCTTTTTCCTAGGGGTTGCCCGTTCGCAGGCAGCTGTAGAGGTGATGAAACGCGAAAACTCTGTACTCCGGTTTGAGGAAGATACACGCGAACTCACAGAACAGGATCTGTTGATTTATGAACTTACCAACGCAGGCAACATGCAGATTAGCGAGCAACTTGCCGAAAAAATGGAGCGTCAATTTCGCGAACGGGCACAAAGAAGCTCCCGCGGCGTAAAACAAGCCGGGTTCCAGGTTCTGTACGAAGCCTCCATGCCAGCCGTCCTCATTGAGCTTGGCTTTCTTTCCAATCCGGCCGAAGCCCGATACCTATCCACCGAATACGGCCAAAGCATCATGGCATCCGCCATTTTCCGGGCAATTCGGGACTTCAAGCAACGGGTGGATCTAGCCAACGAACATTTGATTGCAGAATGAAATATCGAAAAAACGCAACAGGAGCGAACTCCGCAACAGGAGCAACCTCAGTGACTTCCGCAACAGGAATAACCTCAGCGATTTCCGCAACAGGAGCAACCTCAGCGACTTCCAAGACTACCGAAACTACCGCGACCACTACATCCAAGCCCACATCAGACCGCACCATCCGCAAAAGCCTCTCCCATCACCCCGACAAACCCTTAATTATTGGCGTCGGCGGAGGAAGCGGCTCCGGGAAAACCACCGTTGTCCAGCGTATCCTCAAAGCTGTCGGCAGGGAAAACATCCAGCTGATGGACCACGACTCCTATTACCGCGACCTCAGCCATCTACCCCTCGAGGAGCGCCAGCAGCAAAACTTCGACCATCCCGACTCCCTCGAAACCGAGCTCATGATCCGCCACGTAAACGCGCTCAAACAGGGCTACCAGGTGGAGATGCCGATCTACGATTTTGTTGCCCATACCCGCACGCAAAAAACCATCAAAGTATCGCCAAAACGCATTATTCTGCTCGATGGAATCCTCATTCTCAACGAGCCAAACCTACGTGAACACATGGACATCAAACTCTTCGTTGATACGGACGATGACGTGCGACTTTTGCGTCGTTTGCGGCGGGACATCATGGAGCGCGGCCGAAACCTGCAAAGTGTACTCGATCAGTACGAGCGGTTTGTACGGCCTATGCATCTGAAATTCGTAGAACCCAGCAAGCGCTATGCGGACATCATCATTCCCCATGGCGGTGAAAACAAAGTAGCACTCGACATGGTGGTGGCAACCATTCAAGGTGCTTTATGAGCGGGTATTTGAGCGGGTTGATGGGATTCGACCCCGGCCGTGGCCTGTATCTCGATATTGGAAACAGCCGCATCACCATTGCAGAGCCGGGTGCGGATTCTTCCCTAAACGCCGTTGATGAGCCTAGTTCACAAGCGGCACATACTGAGCTTCCTGCAGACACGGCAGACTCGGCAGACTCGGCAAACAACGCGCACCACAAGTACACTAAAAACTCTGATGACTCCTCACATTCGGCATCATCCACCGCCGTTCCGAAACACTGGTCCATACTCGAATCCATTCCGGTCTCCTCTCCCATAAGCCAATCCGCCGCAAAACTCGTCCGCTTGCTACAAAACCAACCACCGGATCGGCCCATCATCGCGTCGACCGTTCGGCGCGACATCGAACACGAGCTATCCGCTTCCCTTCCGGACCGTATCCATTGGATTGGTCGCACATCATTCCGATCGTTCATCGCTACGTACGAAACACCCGACACCCTTGGACTCGACCGCATCCTCACCGCTTGGGGTGCCTGGCTCCAGTATCGCCAATCCGCCGTTATCATCGATTGCGGAACCGCATGTACCATAGATGCCGTTGTTGCCACAACTCCCGATAGCCCAACCAGTTCCGGGCACAAACCAACCAGTTCCGAACACCAACCAACCAGTTCCGAGTACCAACCAATCACCAATTCTGCAACCTTTGCCGGTGGCGTCATTATGCCGGGTATCCATACTCTTCACGAAGCACTCCGTAACGCAACCCCGGAACTTCCCGGCGTCCCACTTTCCATCCCACAAACCTTTCCAGGCAAAAGTACCCAATCCTGCCTCGAATGGGGAATAAACGGGTTATTCACCGACGGCGTCCTGGCCCATATCCAACGCTATCGGTCTTGGCTAGGCGATATTCCCGTTCTCCTTACCGGTGGCGACGCAGAACTGCTGTCCAACTGGCTTTCAGGTTTCGGGGTGATGGGACTCATCACAGACCCGTACCTCATCTACAAAGGAATGAGCCAACTACCCGAGCATCTGTAATTCAATCCGAGTATATTCTAAAGAAAACCATCCTTCTGTGTCCATACACGATCGCAAAAAAGACCATATCCGACTCTCACTCCTACAGGATGTACAGTACCGCCAATCCAATGGACTGGACCGCTACATATTTGAGCACAACGCCTTGCCGGAGGTCAATGCAGATGACGTAACCACAGAAGCAACCCTGTTTGGACGTACATTCTCCTACCCATTGTTCGTGTCTTCTATGACCGGAGGATATGACGGCGCTTCTTCGATCAATGCCCAGATTGCACGGTTTTGCCAACAAAGAAATCTGCCATTCGGTGTGGGAAGTCAGCGTGCACTGCTCGAAGCCGGAGCCGTAGTTGGAGCCAAGACCGGAACCGGAGCTGAGAGTAGGGCCAAGATCGGAGCCGAGATCAGAGCCGAAGCCGAGACCAGAACCAGTTCCGTGTCGGAACAAACCCGAAGAAGCTACAGTATCGTACGGGAGATGGCACCCGATGCGTTTATTGCCTCCAATATCGGTGGTGTGCAATTGATTCATGCAGACATTTCAACTCTAGTTGATGTGATCGTACGATCTATCGATGCCGATGCTGTGATTGTGCATCTGAATCCGCTGCAGGAGCTGATGCAACCCGAAGGTGACCGCTCTTTTACGGGTGTACTTCTGGGGATTGAGGCGTTATGCGAGGCATCAACCGTTCCTGTGATTGTGAAAGAGACCGGTGCAGGGATCTCCGGCAGGGTTGCGAAACGCTTACTTGAGGCGGGCGTACAGGCCATCGATGTGGCGGGGGCGGGAGGAACCAGTTGGGCCAAAATTGAAAATCATCGCCATCCCGATGCTGGTGATCAAGAACCCTTTGCAGATTGGGGTATCGATACTGCCACTTGTCTTACAGACATGCAACCACTTCGGGCCAGCCACTCTTTTGAGCTGATCGCATCCGGCGGAATCGGCAACCCGTTTGATCTTCTAAAAGCACTCTGCCTAGGAGCCAATTTTGCGGCCTCCGCTGGTACCATTCTCAAAATGTTGATGTCCGAGGGAGAGGCCGGCCTCCATAAGATGCTGGATCTCTGGGAGAAGCAAACTCGTATCGCTCTTACACTTCTTGGATGCGAACGGGTTTCCGAATGTGCGATGCATCATCTGCGGCTGAACCCATCGTACAACCCTAGCAAACAGGATCAATATGCCGTAAAGGATCATTCTGCCAAACAGGATCATCCTGCCGGACAGGATCATCCTTTCGTACAGAAACACCCTCCAAAAAAACAGTAGGAAGAATGGACCTACATCAGCACCTTCCCCTACATCAACGCCTGGCTCAGCGAGCTGCTCTTAGCCCGAAGCGCATCGTGTTCCCCGAAGCAATATCCGACAGCCGGGTTCGGGACGCCGTTCTTCAACTTGCAGCCAACCAATTGTGCATCCCCGTCATTCTTGAGGATGAAAGTCAATCCCTAAAATCACAAATCTGCGGAGATGCCCCTAAACTTGCCGATCGAATACTTTGGATCCCCCCACAGCACCCCTTTCTCGACGAGATCAAGCAAATTGAAGAAGAAAACGGGACTGCTACCCCACTCCACACCGGCACCTCACTCCACACAGCCGGCCTGCTCGTCCACCACGGATTTGCCGATGGCGCAATCGCAGGATCCGTCGCCTCTACCTCTGATGTCATCCGCGCCGCCCTCAAGACCGTAGGCACTGCTCAACCCAAGGGCCTGGTATCCAGCATCTTCCTCATGGAACTTCAAACCGGCCAAACCCTCACATACGCAGACTGCGGCGTCATTCCCGATCCCACCGCCGAACAACTCGCTGATATTGCCATTCGCACCGCCGAAACCCATCGGGCCATTCTTCAAACCACGCCACGCGTTGCCCTCTTATCCTTCTCCACCTTAGGAAGCGCCCACCACCCATCGATCGAAAAAGTCCGCACGGCCCTCACCCAAATCCGCCGGCAGCGCCCCGACCTCGCTATCGACGGCGAACTACAATTCGATGCTGCTTTCGTCCCGGAAGTAGCCCGGCGCAAAGCCCCCGATTCCAGTGTAGCAGGCAAAGCCGACTGCTTCATCTTCCCCAACCTCGATGCGGCAAACATTGCATACAAAATCACCGAACGTCTCGCAGGCGCAAAAGCCACCGGTCCAATCCTGCAAGGCCTTGCCAAACCCTACCTCGACCTCTCCCGCGGATGCACCGCCGACGATATCATTACCGCAGCATGCTGCGTACCTGCACTTCTATAGTATTTTTTCGGGTTGATGCGGTTGCGTCACCGGCCCGATAAATCACCTATACTTGCCCGAATTCGAAGTGTACGTTTCCACCCCAAACGAACTTCTCAACCCCAAACTGAATCCCATCACCCCAAACTGAATCCCATCACCCCGAAACCACACTAAGAACAATCGCTACCAGCGTAAGCGTGATTCCAGCCCATTGCCGAGCTGTAACCCGATCGCCCCAGCGCCGAACACCTAGCACCGTGGCGCCGAGTACGATGAGAAGATTGATGGTACTATAAACCAGCGCTCCCGGAAGTTGCTCGAGCGCCTGAATAAGGAAAATCGATGCGTAGAGATTGGGAATTCCGATAAAAATGCCAAGACGGATCTCTGCCTTTTCGAATCGAAACGATCCGCTGCGAATGAGTACGAGAACCCCGGTGAGCAGCGCCGTTAGGAAAATTCCTCCCATGAAAAATTCTTTGCCAAAGACCGAGGAGTAGCTTGTTTCGTAGATTTTGAGCGATGTGTCGGCGAGGCCGTTGCCCAGAAAGAGAAGGATCAGTAGCCAGGCACCGCGGTTTCGGGCTCGGCTAAGACCATGTTCATTATTGTATCCCGGATCGACATTCTTGGCAGGTTCTGCGCGCCTTTCAGGGAGCATCATGTAGAGAGCAGCGAACAAAAGGATCATTGAGAACCATTGCCACGAAGTAAGCCACTCGCCATACCAAAAAACGGAGATCAGCACGGGAATCAGCAGGGACAAACGCATGGATGAAACTGATATTCCCATTCCGTTCCGAGCAACCGAACGACTAAACAGGAAAAAATTCCCGATAAAGAGCAAACCGGCAATCA
>PZPG01000011.1:1350-49689 GCA_003045995.1 Bacteroidota bacterium | reverse complement strand
ATCCGATCATAAACAGGATACTGAGCGCGACTCCCGCTTTGAATTGTGCGTTCATTGTAATTGAGTTTGGTTAACAGGGCTGGTATCTACTGGCCGATCTGTTTCCGTGGCTGTCTCTTGTCCAGGTTCGGCTTCAAAAAGTGTAAGATAGTAGGCAGTAGAGTGATTTTCATCTGAGCCATACAGATAATCTTGAACCTCGGCCAGGAAAGATTCTGAAGTACTGGCCTCGCTGATGTTACCCCAAGAGATGCCAGGGTTGTCAGGGTTGTCAGGGTTGTCAGGGTTGTCAGGGTTGACAGAGATATCTGAACTGCCAGAGTTGTCTGATATTCCTGGAAGGACCGGGATTCCGGGTATATCGGTTTGCAAATTGAGCAGGGATAGCGCAGCAAGAATCGTGAATGATGCAGCGAGAGCGTATCGCATAAAATAGGTGTAAGTGATTTGATAGAGATTTTGTCCGGCTGTTTTCTCGGTCCATGCCCGCTTTAGATTTTGTTCAAATGCCGGTTCCTGATAGGAACTTTCCGGTTCCAGCTGTTCCACCTCCTGAAACGGGTTCCAGCGATTCAATGTCTCCCAGTCTCCTTTTAAATCGGGGTGGTGCTCAAGAGCACGATGCAGTCTTTCCAATGCCTCCGCATCCAGGCGTCCCTCCAGTGCATCCTCGATTAGAGCTTCTAATTTGGTGTTTTGGTTGTAATGCTGCTTGTTTTCGCTTTGTATCATGGCATCACTCTGCTGTTTGATATCTTATAAATTAGGTGTCTTATAAATTAGGTGTTTGGTGAATTATGTATCTGGTTTCATAAGTTCGTGCAATCGTCTCTTTGCCCGAAACATTCTACTCTTTAAGGTTTGTACGTTCTCCCCGGTGATCTGCTCCATCTCTTCATAAGAAAATCCTTCCAGGACTTTCAACACAACGACTTCGCGCATGGTGGAAGGAAGCTGCCGGATTGCCTGTCGCAGAGCCTGCACCTGACCGCTTTCTCCAGGGTCATCATTTCGCTCATCCATCAGCCGGTCCATCCAACCCTCCTCATCCATCAGATCGGGCGCTTTTTTACGAACCAGATCCAAGGCCCTATTTCGCGCAATCTGATATAACCAGGTATACAACGAAGAGTCCTCGCGAAAAGAGTGGATACGCTCGAATGCTTTCTCATAGGCATCCTGCACCACATCATCTGCGTCGATTCGACTTCCAAACATGAAGATGGTCATCGCCCGACGTAATCGCGGATAAAGCACGATTAACTCTTTAACCTGTTCTTCATGGGGGTTTGCGTTCAGCATTGCTACTTGATGTACTACATCCTGCCGCGAAATTGCTCATACTCTTTGGCGGTTAACAGATTCTTAATCTGCTCGTTGGTCTGTCGAAGAGATTCACGCATTGTTTTTCGTTGCTCTTGTAAACGTTGCAACTCTTGCTCATCGGGCATCTTCATGCGACCGATCTCTGCAATACGGTGTTCATGTGTTAGTTCGGCCTGTTCACGAAGCAATGTAAGAACACGGGTCAGTTTCTCACCAGTCACTCCGGCATTCTCCAGGCGGATCTGCAACCGCAACATTCGCACCTCGAATTCCTGTTCTGCCTCTTTGATCTGAAGATTTTTCCATCCTGTAAACTGATCCTCCGAGAGAATTTCGGAAGTTTTTTGTTTCATTTCGATGGAGGATGAAAGGCGCTGAAGCGCACGATCTCTCATTTCTGGACGTCCAGGGATCTCGCTACGTCTGGCCTGCTCACTACGTTGAGGAGCCATCCCTCGTCCAGGCATCGCATCACTACGTTGTGGAGCTACCCCTCGTCCAGGCATCGCATCATTACGTTGAGGAGCCATCCCACGTCCGGGCATCGCATCACCACGCCTGTTATATTGCCCTCCACCTCGTTGTCCTGCATCCTGTCGCTCTAATCTTCGCTGCCATGCGCCACCTGGTTGTTGCGGTCGTTGGCGATTGAAATCAACTCCATTCCGTCTATCCCGATCATTTCGCCTACCTTCCTCCATTCGTTCCAACCTGCGGGCTCTCTCATCACCCCGTTTCTGAAATTGCCATTGAAGGAGTGCAGTTTTTTGGGTTTCCGTGATGGCAAGCTCTTCTGCATATTCAGTAAGCAGTTGGTGTATCATCCGGTCTGCAACCACGTTTGGTACTTGCCTTCGCTGCAATGCGTCGTAGGATGAGGTTTCATTTGAGGATGCCTGACCTGCCGGGATTTCGCGTGGCGATTGTGCCTGTAATCCGGTTGTTGATAGTAGTCCAATGATGAGTGCCAATAGTGTTAAACATGCTACGCGATATTGCCGGACTTCTGTGACGTTTGTTTTCATTTGTTTGCCTGAGTTGATGGTTTTGAGCCCGATGGTCCCGAATGAGAGGGTTTCATATGAGAAGGTTCCGTTTATTTTCATTGGTTAGACGGAGGAGACTCACAATGGTTTTACTGTGGTTTGCAAAAAAAATTATTCAAGTTGAGTGGTTTTTACGATTGCGCCTGCTCTTCTATCCAACCGGAATAGTGAACCCCAAGAAGTAGTCCGATTCCCGTAATCATCAGTTGCGCTGATATTTGATGGAGGAGTGTGAGAAACGCTGGCACATGGTAGATGAGTGTGAAAGCCCCTGCAGTATAGCTCAACAGCGTTACAGTGAGCAGGAATACAACCAGATGTACGATGATCAGAGGCCGTTGCTTCATCAGAAAGGTGTGTACCCATAGCATCAGCACTGTGAGGAGGATCAAGAGGGCAAATAGCCGGTGCATCCACTGGATCGTGACCAGATTTTCGAAAAAGTTTCGGTGTAGGGGGTCAATAACCCATAGCTCTGGGGGGATCCATTGGCCGTACATGGAAGGGAACGTGTTGTATACGTGGCCGGCGTCCAGCAGGGAGGTGAATACGCCCCAGTAGATTTGTGTGCCGGTTAGTAGCAGCAGAATCATAAGCAAAGTGATCTGAAACGGGTTTCGCCGGTGGGTGGGACCTCGTGTGGAACGGGTTGATGTAGCAGAGGCATGCACAGCGATGAGAAGCGTAGGTATCATCACTCCGAAATAAAGCAATGCCAGGAGGGAGGGAGATTCCGGGATGACACCGAGTTGTCGCGCCAGTCCGAGCAGGAGTTGCATCAACCCGAAAAAAAGAAGGACTGCAAAGTGTGTTTTACGATCACGAATAAGATCTTTCATGGAGTTTTAGGCGCGAATACTTCGGTTTTGCTGAATTCTATGGAATGCTGTGATGAATGCGGGTGGGTGATTAAGTGGATTTGAATGCGTAGGCGGATTTGGGTTCATGGGTGGGTTTGAATGCGTAGGCGGATTTGGGTGCATGGGTGGATTAGGGTGCTGAAGCAGATTCGAATGAAATTTGGGAGATTGCCATACAGGTGACGAAGGAAAATGGGAAAATTAGGAATGATATTAAAGTGACGTTCCGAAATCCGTGATGCTTTTGTACCTTCAAGGGGCGAGAGATTTTTTCATCAGGACGTGACTTGTAAACGGGATCATAATGCCAGACGATTCATCAAAAAATAAGAGTGCGGGACAGGGCCAGGAGCAGAGAAATGGCCAGGATCAGAGAAAAGGTCAGGGACAAGGGCTGGGTCAGGGACAAGGGCTGGGTGGGAGAAACCGGTTTGGACGGGTGGGATGGATTTATGTGTTTCTATTGCTGATGCTTCTGTTTTTTTATGTGACCGGGGATCGGACGGGCGGAGGAATGTTTGGGTCTGTTCCAGAGATCGAGTATAGTGAGTTTCGGTCGCAATTACGGGCGGGGAATGTGGAGCGTGTGCATGTGAAGGGGGATGAGGTGAGGGGGGAGCTGGCGCAGTCGCAGGTGTTTTTGGCGCAGCAGGGGGATTCGACGGCGTATGATCGGTTTCGGACGGTGATTCCGTCGTTTGGGGATGAGGGTTTGCTGGCGCTGATGGAGGAGCAGGGAGTTGTGGTGTCTGCCGAGCCGGAGGGAGACGGTTTTTGGTGGTATTTGCTGGTGTTTGCGGGTCCTTTGATTCTGCTGATTCTGTTTGGGTATGTTTTTTTGCAGCGGATGCAGGGGGCCGGTGGGCGCGGAATGATGAATATTGGGCAGAGTCAGGCGCACTTGCAGCGGCCGGAGGATAATAAAACAACGTTCGAGATGGTGGCGGGGCTGGACGGAGCGAAGGCGGAGTTGCGTGAAGTAATCGAGTTTCTGAAAAATCCGGATCATTTTAAGGATTTGGGGGCGACCTTGCCTAAAGGGATCTTGTTACTGGGACCTCCGGGAACGGGGAAAACCTTGCTGGCACGGGCGGTTGCCGGAGAGGCTGGGGTGCCGTTTTTCACCATTACCGGATCGGATTTCATGGAGATGTTTGTCGGGGTGGGGGCGAAGCGGGTTCGGGAGATGTTTAAGAAGGCGAAGGAGATGGCGCCCAGCATCATTTTTGTGGATGAGATCGATTCGATTGGCCGTACGAGGGGTGCCGGAGTAGGTGGCGGGCACGATGAGCGGGAGCAGACGTTGAATCAGCTGTTGTCGGAGTTGGATGGGTTTGAACCGACGGAAAATATTGTGGTTATGGCAGCGACCAACCGACCGGATATTCTGGATAAGGCGCTGTTGCGTCCGGGGCGGTTCGACCGCCAGGTAACGGTGGATCTGCCGTCCCAGGAGGCGCGGCTGGAGATTCTGAAAATTCATGCGAAGAAGAAGCCGCTGGATGCGTCCGTGGATCTGGATGCTCTGGCGCGGAGTACGCCAGGATTTAGTGGGGCGGATCTCGCGAATTTATTGAACGAGGCAGCGCTGTATGCCGGGCGAGCGGAACGGAAAATCATCCTACCGGAGGATATCGAAATGGCGCGGGACAAGGTGGTGATGGGTCTGGAGCGCGAAGGGATGCGGATTGACGATCAGGAGCGGGAGTTGCTGGCGTATCATGAGGCGGGACATGCGCTGGTTGCCGCGGTGTTGCAGCATGCGGATCCGGTGCACAAGGTGACGATTATCCCAAGGGGTATGGCGATGGGCGTGACGCAGCAACTGCCGGTGAAGGAGAAGTATTTGTACAATAAGGAGATGCTGATGGATCAGCTGGCGGTGATTATGGGAGGGCGGGCTGCAGAGCAGGAGGTTTTTGGGACGTCGACCAGCGGGGCGGAGAATGACCTGCAGCGAGTAGCGAAGCTGGCTCGCAAGATGGTGATGGATTGGGGGATGAGTGATGCGTTTCATCATATGGCGTTTCAGCACAGCCAGGAAGAGGTGTTTTTGGGGCGGGAGATTACACGGCAGCAGGAGTATAGCGATGCAACCGCTCGTGAGATGGATAAGGAGGTGGAGAAGATATCACACGCGGCGTTCGACAGGGCCGTGGATGTACTTGCATCAAACCGAAACGCATTGGACCGGATTGCAGCGTTGCTGCTCGAGAAAGATCAGGTGAGTGGGGAGGAGGTGGAGCAGGCAGTGCGGGAGGGGAAGGAGCAGAATGGGAAGGCGCAAGTTGAGAAAGCGCAGAAGGGGAATAAGCAGGAAGGGGAGTCGGGTTGATGGGGATGCACAGCAGCCCGGATATGTACACGTTCAGGTATGTTTTTGGTGTCTTTCAGAGGCAGGCTTTGTATCTTTCAATGTTGAAAAAATCAAGAAACCGATCTTTTTATGAATATACTTTCCGCAGAAAACGCAGTTCAGCTCATCCGTTCTAACGATCACATCTACATTCATACGGCTGCTGCTGCACCTCAGCAATTGGTAAAAGCGATGACCGCCCGGCATCACGAGCTGAAGAATGTGAATATCTATCATTTGCATACCGAAGGGGTGGCACCGTATACGCAGCGGGAGTATCGCGAAAATTTTAATACGTTCGCGTTTTTTACAGCGAAGAATGTGCGGCAGGCGATGAAGGAGGGGGATGCGGACTATGTACCGATTTTTTTGAGTGAGGTACCGTTGCTGTTTCGCCGGCGTATCATTGAGCTGGACGTAGCGATGATTCAGGTGAGCCCGCCGGACAAACATGGGTATTGTTCACTAGGTGTTTCTGTGGATGCTACGCGTGCTGCGATTCAGAATGCTACAACGGTGATTGCTCAAATCAACCCGAATATGCCGCGTACGCATGGGGATGGGTTGATTCATGTTCGGAATATTAATGTGGCAGTAGAGGTGAACGACCCGATTTATGAACATGCACAACAGCCATTGAGTGATGTGGAGAAGCAGATCGGGGAGAATTGTGCGGAGCTGATTGAGGATGGTGCGACGCTTCAGATGGGGATTGGGTCGATTCCGGATGCAGTTTTGGCGGCGCTGGGTGATCATCAGGATTTGGGAATCCACACAGAGATGTTTTCGGATGGGGTGATTCCGTTGATTAAGTCGGGCGTGGTGAACAATTCGAAGAAACGGATCCATCCGGACAAAGTGGTGGCCACCTTTGCGATGGGGACGCGGGCATTGTATGATTATATGGATGATAATCCGCTGATTCAGATGCTGGATACGAGTTATGTGAACGATACCGCGGTGATTCGGCGGAATCCGAAGGTAACCGCGATTAACAGTGCCATTGAGGTGGATTTTACAGGGCAGGTTTGTGCGGATTCGATTGGAACGTATCAGTTTTCGGGGGTTGGCGGGCAGATGGATTTTATTCGGGGTGCGTCGTTGTCGGAGGGAGGAAAGCCGATTATTGCGCTGCCGTCACAAACCGCCAAAGGGGTGTCGAAGATTGTGCCGTATCTGAAGCAGGGAGCCGGCGTGGTGACAACCCGTGCGCACGTGCATTACGTGGTGACGGAACATGGAGTGGCAAATCTGTTTGGCAAGAGTTTGCGGCAACGCACCCGGGCGCTCATCGATATTGCACATCCCGACCACCGCGAAGAGCTCGAAAAAGCGGCCTTCGAGCGGTTTAACGTGCTTTGATAGTCCAATTTTTAGGTTGAGGATATGTAAAAAAGCACCTCTTTAGAAGGAGGACCGGCAAAAAGATTTTCGCTAAAACGCGACTGTAGCCCGCACCCGGTAATAGATCTCTTGATTTCGTTCGGTGCCGAAATCTTCGAACGGTTGTGCATATCCGATGCTGTGCAGAATCGGTACTCCAAAGAGGTTGAGGACATTCTTTAGCTCAAACCCTGCACCGGCCCGTGTAACCGTTCCGTCTGCGGCATCGTCGGGGAGCAGATCGTCGCTCCAGACTGCACCCACATCCAGAAACGCGCTCAGCGTTGTGCGTCCGAAGCCAACCAACCCGAGAATCTGTGTCTCCAGACTAGGCAAGAATGGCAACCGGTACTCCACCGTTGAGAACAACATTCGGTTTCCCGTTGCCACCTCCCGAAACCCGCGGACCCGCTCCGTATCCCGGTAAAAAAGATCGATCCCCGGAACGAGCTCCCCAAAGGTAATCTCATCATACCGGCTAAACCCGATGTAATCCTGATTGAACGCTGTGCCCGATTGCGCAAGCGCTCGTCCATACAGATAGAAACGGCTGTTCCCCAAAAACGGTAAAATAGTATACGCCTTTAGATCCGCACGCAGATACTCTGTTTCCCCGCCCAGTGCCTTTGTAGCCAGTGTCAGTTTTGGCTCCACACCCCACCCATCCAGCGGATGAATCACATTAAACGCATATGGTTTTTGTTTTTTCAGCTGAAAACCCAGAGTCAGGTCGGTCTGCCAGCCACTCTGCGGATCACCTAGCGGTGAAAATGGCGGAAGATCGTCACGCTCCCAAAACCGATCACTATCGGTGTAATCGAACCGAAGACGTGAAAACAACGACCCGGCCCCAAACGGCGAATCGATCCAGTCGCGAGGCAGCAGCCCCAGCACCGACAGACCCGAATTTGTAGTCACCAAAAACTCATCTTCATACAGCCGCGAGGTAAAACTGTTGTGATACAAACTGAAATTCAGCGAAGGCCGAAGCTGGTTGTTTGTGTAATTGAGCAGAAGCAGGCTGTTCTCGCCCGGATCCTGGAACGAAACATATCCTAGCCCGGTAATCATGTGCTTGGACAGTGGCTCGGAAAATGCCGTAAAAACGCCAACGCCGGCACCAATTTCCTCATCATACACCGGGAATGGCACCGTTGCAATGTGCGAGATCTGCTGGAACGAATCGTACGGTCTGCGCGCCTGAATTAGCGAAGGATCCGGAGCAATTACGGGTGCAATCACATTCGGCGGTCGGTGGGTAGTCCATCGCGTATACTCATCGGGCAATAAGGCACGCTCGGGATAGCTGGACACCGATGCACGCCGCGATGCATCGATTAATTGCAACTCGTTGTCCATTTTGCTGTCGCTTCTTCGCACTAAAATCCATCCATCAGCCGGGCCATCGGTTCCGGACACCCCCTTTCCGGCATCCGTTTCGACATTCTGTACTTCACCCAGTTCTTCACCTTGGCCGTTTTTCTGTTCGGGTTGATGGGACGAGCTATCGGCCCAAACCCATTGCAGGGCAGAGGCCCCGGTAAATAAGGCCGTGACACGCTCTTCATCCGAAATCGCATCACTCCCCGTTCCCTCGAATGGATGGATTACAAACAGATTCGGTACATCATCCCGCAAACTGGTGTACAACAACTGCTGGCCATCCGGGCTCCACACCGGATTGCGATCATCTAGCATACCATCTGTGAGCATGATAGTTTCCCCTGTTTCCCAGTTTCGCACAGAGATTTGGCGGGCTCCATCCTTTGCGAACAAAGCATAGGCAACTACAGGCCGTGTCGGATGGACATCGATTGCACCGATCTGACTGTCACCCTCGTACGATGTGATACGGGTTTCCGACCTGCCCGAATCCGACCTGTCCGAATCCGACCTACCCGATTTCAACCGATCGGACAAATTCATAGAAAACAGGTTCCCTGTACCGTTTTCGTTCACCACGTACACTATAGACTGACCGTCCGGCGTATAATCGGCATTTTTCGCTCTTCGGGAGTGCGTGAGCCGTTCCGGTTTCCCATCAACCCGAACCCTGTAAAGATCGTTAACAATGGACCCGTTCTCTCCGCGCGTGCTTCGGCCGTACACGAGTTCGCTCCCGTCGGGATGCCATTTTAACTGCCCGGTGAATGCTCCTTCGTCCAGCACCGTCTCCGCCATGGTGGAATCGTTCCGGAAAACCGAAAGTCGCTCATACGGTTTGGCGCCCGAGACCAGATAGATGGCAGCAAGCTGCGATCCGTCGGGGCTGAAGGCTGCCTCGCCTTTGAACAGACCCGGGAGTTCTAGCGGATCAGAAGCCAGGGAGTCACTACGCTCCATCTGGCCGGCCAGGGTGTAGTAGTAGATGCTCATATGCCGGCGCCATTCCTCCTCAAAATCGGCAAAAGATGTACCGGTAACCTCCTCAAAAGCCTCTTCAAAATTGTGCACTTTCATGCGACCGCCGAACAGCTCTTTGCGATGGCTGAGGATTTTCGGCAGGAGCGAATCGCCATACACGGAAGCAAAATAGCGTAGCTGGGCATTGCCACTGGCGTACATAAGACCACGGTTCTGCATCGATCGGCCATCACGGAAGTCGGGCGCGCCGTCGTAGATGGAAGTTCGGAGAATGGCATCGCCGCGCAATGCATGCCAGGGTTCGGTTTGATACTGAGCGATCCCTTCCGTCCAGGGAGCCGGCAGGGCAGGGGCTGTGAGAAGCGTTCCGAGCAACCCTACGTTGGACTTGACCGCTTCGAAATGGAAGATGTGCGCGAGTTCGTGTGCGAGAACGGTTCGGAGCCATTTTTCCGGCCCCGACCAGCCCTCTGCCACATCGTTTAGGGCTACCCAGATGTTGGTGTAGGACTTCCAAAAAGGCATTGCGTAACCGTTCACGATTTCATCTTCGTCGCTAAGATAGATTCGAATTTTGTAGTCGAACGTAACGCCAAGATTTGCGGAGAGGGCTTCATAGGTGGCTTCCGCAATGGATGCCGCTTGCAACTCGATCCCTTCCAGATGTTTCGGGTATTGGATCAGAAAATGCTCGGTTTCGGCTGTTTGCCAGTCGAGTTCCGGGTGATTGCGCCCGTTGAACATCGAAAATCCGAGCGGAACTTTTGGGGCGAGGGGATGATGCTGGGAATGGCTCTGATCATGTTGCAGGGAATGACTCCGAGATTCCTGAAAAGGATTATCTGCCAGACGGCGCTCATTCGCCATATTTTGCGCCGTAACTGCAGACGCGCCCTCGAATGATGGAGCTAAGAATAAAGACGAAGCCATAGGCGCCGCCAAGATGAACAGCAGGATGAGTACAGGTACAAGAAATACAGATTTCGTTGTCAGCAACAAGTAGCGGGTTCTGGCTTTCATGCGAACTTGAAGTTATTTTTGAAGTTGATCTTTAAATGAATCTTGAAGTTATTCTACCAGGGTGGTGTAATAGGAAAAGGGGTGTTATAGAAAAGGTGGTTTTTTTCGGGTTGATGCAGATCCACCCAGCCCGTAAAAAAATCCTTGGTGTTCAGGAATCTATCGGTATGCCGGGAGTGGAATCGCTCACTGTGAGTGGAATCGCTCACTGTGAGTGGAATTTCTCACCGGGAGTTATATTGCTTACTTGCAGTGGCCTTAGTCGCCGGGATTGGTCTTACGCACCTCGAGTGGTATTACTCACCTCGAATGGGATCAATTTTCACGTAAGCACGGATGGTGACCCTTCCCGGTCTCGCAATTAATCAACAATGATGTCGTAGGGCATCCTTGCCTGCACTCCTTGATTCTTCAGCACAGACTGCGCCTGTTCGTACAGCGGATAAAGCGGCCCTAGCTCATTTTTAAGGGTGCGGGTGCGAGCCGATGCCCCCATGTCGGAGAACAACTGCTCTACGAATGACTGCTGTGCTGGATACTCACTCACACGGTACTCTTCGAGCCCTGCTTTCTGCGCCGCAATTTCAACGGCCAGATCCAGTCCGCCTAGCAGGTCTACCAAACCTAGCTCGAGAGCACGCCGACCACTATAGACCCGGCCTTCAGCAATCTCCCGAACCCGGGACTCTTCCATCTGGCGACCGTCGGCTACTACATCAATAAACTGGTCGTACCCTTCTTCAATCAGCTCCTGGAAGATCGCCCGCTCTCCGCGTGTCATGCTTCGCGCCGGGTTTGGCAGATCGGAGTACCGTCCGGTTTTCACAATATCAGCCCGGATGCCGGTTTTGTTCTCCATGAATCCCTGCACATTAAAGAAAATTCCAAAGATGCCAATCGATCCGGTAATTGTGTTTTCATGCGCCACAATGGTGTCGGCCGGCATGGAGATCCAGTAACCACCACTCGCCGCCACGTTGCTCATCGATACAATCAGTGGTTTTTCCTCCTGCAAAAGTTCCAGATTGTGCCGGATCTCTTCCGATGCGAATACGCCACCACCGGGAGAATCAACCCGAAGAACTACTGCCTTCACCCGGTCGTTTTCCCGTAGTTTTTCGATCTCTTCTACCATCGCTGCATCTTGAATTCCATTGCTGCTTTCACTACCGATATCTCCGGTTGCATACAGAACGGCTACCCGATCCCGTGAGGTTGGGCGAGACAATTTTTCAGGGCTCTTGTTCAGATCGGAAGCAGAGATGGTTTCGAGTTCGTCTTCCTCAGCACCCGTGATCGCTTCCAGTTTCCGGATCACCTCATTGCGGTAGTGAATTGCATCGGCCACCCCACGCTCCACAGCGTCCTCCGCGCGACGAATGAGTAGTTCGTTGCTAATCTCTTTCAGATCGTCAAATTCCATTCCCCGAGCTTCCGCAATCGTTTCCAGATTGATGTTATCCAGGTCTCGCAGGAATTCGAGCGTCTGAAGCCGATCCTCATCACTCCGCTCATAATTCATAAACGTTTCCACAGCGCTCTTGAATTCGCCCACTTTGAATACTTCCGGCTCGATCTCCAGTTTGTCGAACATGCCCCGCAGATAGATGCCCTGGGAAGCAAGACCAGACAGATCGATCAGGCCGTACGGGTGCAGATAGAGAGAGTCGGCAGCCGATGAAACCATGTAGCCAAGTTCGCTGTAGTTTTCGCTATAACTGAGGATGAATTTGTCGCTCTCTTTGAAGTCCAGAAGCTCTTTATGCAGATCCTGCATCAGCGGCCCACCGCCTGCCATCGATCCGGCTTCAAGAAAGATTCCACGGATTTTCTCGCTTTTGGCAGCTGCCCGAATGGCTTCTTTTAGTTCATCAATTCCCACACTCGGAGCGTCTCCCACATTACCCAGCAAAGGGATGGGAAGTGGGATCGCAAACTCATCGGGGCTACTACGCTCGGTGAGGATTTTGCCGTTAAGATCGAGATGGAGAACGGAATTTTCCTTCACGGTTACGGTGTCGGACGGGGACAAGATGGCCAGGAATGTGACCATGAAAAAGAAGGAAAGGATGGAAAAAAGGATTAGTGCAACAAAGACTGAGAAAACATTTTTAAAGAACGATTTCATAGGGTTGATTGAAATGGATTTGGGTTGATTCTTTTTGGATTGACTTGATTATGGAATATAGGTAACGGGTGTGGTAAAAAAATTACAAGCATCCATTTTTTCGTGGTCGTGAGATACCGTGAAGTTCTGTCAAAATATCGCCGTCAAAAGTATCGTGGCACGGAGACGCCGATGAAAAATCCGGGCTGGTCCATGCGAAACGCCACATCTGCACGAAAGATTCCAGCGATTCGATTGATGCTGAACCCGGCTTCCAGGTGAACACCATCTGAGGTGATAGGTTGGTAGTCGAGAAAACGCCGCTTCGATATCGACTGGCCTGCGGTGGCAAAGAGAATGATTCCGGTGCCCTGATCGACCAGCGGACGGATCTTCAGACGTTCGAACAGAATACTTTGCAAGTCGTGCTCTGCGGCGATTAGCCAGTAGCGGTCGCCCTCGTAGGGCAGGTGGCGACGCGTTTTGAGGACACCAAAGGGAGAATACTGGAAGAGGGATCCATCGATTGCATCAAAGCGCTGAAGTGGCAAGTCGCCGAATGTGATTCCGGCACGGGCGGTGAGATGCAGTGCATTGGGGAAAAATCGCCGCTGATAGAACGTCGGCATACTCCATCGGATCTCTCCGTCCAGCTTGGTGAAAGTGAGCGTTTCAGGACGTTGGAAAGGAGGGGAAAAGGGTTCGGGTTGATGGGGTTCCGGCGCGAGCGTGGAGGACAGGCTATGTTCCAGGCGGACCTCAAATGCGCGCTGACTGCCAAAACCGGATGGCCGGGCTCCGGCACGTCCCTCTGGTGTGTTGCCAAGGCGCAGGGTGAGGCTGGTGAGCCGGCCGTCATCGATGCGCGGATTGGGACGACGGGGGTCGTGTGAGCCGAACAGACTCCAGTCTTGCAACAACTCCGAGTCGAAAGAGGTGTGTTTTTCCCATTGAATTCCGGAAGCGAGACGGATGCGACCCGGTATGGGCAAGAGTGCCTCCAGCTCTGCAGCCCAAGCTTCCTTTTGATAGTAATCGCCGTAGTCCTGGCCGCCGGCTGCGGTGACAGCGCTGGTAATGAGATTGGGGTACGTGGCAGTTTCCCATCGATTTTCGGAGTCGTTTGTGTAGTCTGCATACAGATAAAGGTGGAATGGATACTCTCTTTCGCCATCACCGCTTCTTGTGCCATCACCGCTTCTTGTGCCATCACTGCGCCTTGTGCCATCACTGCGCCTTGTGCCATCACTGTCCCTTTCATCATCCCCGCTCCGGCCGCTCCGGCCGCTCCGACTGCTCCGACTCCGCAGACGCTGCCGTTCTCGTTGCGTGTCGATCAGTGCTAGCCGTGCACCAGCCCGGATTCCAGCTTCGCCACGGTTGAAGTGCCAGACCGGGGAGAGGCTGAGCTTCAGCGGAGATCGATTGCGGTCCAGTTCTACTTTCGCCCCAAGTGTGGCCCCATCAACCCGCTGATACCGTAAGATTCCCGACACCTGGAACCCCCGCGTACGGCTTGTGTCTTGTTGTGTTTCGCCGGAGGCACTGGTTTCCGTAAAACGTGCAAGGAAACCGGTGGGTTGGAAGGCTTTGTCGAGGGTTTGTGTACTGTCGATGGTGGCATACGCCTGTTGTTCCTCTTCGCTCAGAGGTAATCGCATCTCTTCCGGTCGTTCGGATAGACGTGGGTAGGAGGTGATGAACGGGCTTTCCTGTTCGAAAATACCGGCCGGTAAGGGTTCATTTACACGATAGTCGGTGATTTGGGAGACCTGCCGAAAGCGAATGAGCGGAAAATCCAGGCCAATGATGCCGATTTTGATGGATCCGTCGATATTCATGTCGACCGGGAGCCAGAAATCGCGGCCGTAATTACTGAATTGCTGACGGTAGGCGAGGTCGAACTCCTGCACTGGCGGCGGGAACCGGACCACATCGTTGGGTTTGAGATCTACCTCGAGCAGGGCAAACTCTTCGTCGAGTACTTTCAGCGTACCTTCGAAGAGCGGTTGCAGTGTTCTCCGCGGCTGAACCTGGATGGTATAGAGCAGCTTGCCATCTTGCGTGGCGACGTCGAGCAGGGAGAATCGGTAGAAATCGAGAGCGTCCGGATGGGTGACGCCCACAAGGGAAAATCCGGAAATTTCGATGTCATCGGCGTAGAAATTGGGGAAAAAGCTAACGCCGGCGAAGTTGAGTTCCTCGCTGATGTTCGACGTTTGGTTTTTGTACAGCTGGCGCTCACGTGTACCATTGGTTCGATCCCAATACACCACCGATGCACTCTCACTAATCGAAACAATAGTGGTGTCGTTTTCGATGCGCTGGCGGGTGTAAGCATCGGCTTCGTATGTGAAAAGACGGGCTTGCCAAAGTTGTTTTCGCGCAATCACCTGCTCCATGATGGACAAACCCGGGTCTTCGCCGGTGACAACAACCTCTTCCATCTGCAGGATTTCGGGCTCTAGACGGATCTGCAGTGGTTGGGTCGGCGGGGTTGTGAGGGTGAGCTCCTGCATGCGGTATCCGATAAAGCGCACGATAAGGGTTGCGGGCAGGGAGTCTGGCTGGATGGTGAAGCGTCCTTCGCTATTGCTGATGGTGCCGCGGTAGGTGTTTTTGATGGCGATGGATGCGGCCGGCAGGGTTTCTCCGGTGGTCGCGTCGAGGATGGTGCCTTCGATTTGGAGGGATTTGGTTTGTGTAGGTGGGATGGGATTGTCCTGCGTGGGTGTGGGTGCGTTTTGGGCGTCCGGATTGATGGGCTTTGTGGAGTCCTGGCGAGTGGGTGTTGTCGGGTTGATGAGAGACATCTGTGCGCTTGCGGAAGTCAGGGGCAGAACGGAGAGGATCAAGCTGACACTCCATGCAAAAATAATAGATCTGGAAATTTGGCGGATTCTCATCAAAACAGTTGTAAAGTCTAATGGGTTGATGTTTATACTCATGTAAACAAACATTTCTCCGAATTAGTTGTCAAGACTGCGTCTTCATTACAGAACGTGTAGGGGAATTCGCATTTTTTGGCTTGGAGATAAAGAGCTGATTTTGTAAATTGGATAAGATTGTCCAAAATAGAACAATATCAATACCTTTGGGATCAACAGACTTGGGATCAACAGACTTGGGATAATTTGACTTGGGATAGATCAACTTGGGATAGAAGTGAAAAGTGAACCGTCATGGAGCATAGAAACGACACTTGTATAGAAACAGGGGTTGCTGCAACCGGTGATAGTGCAACGCATGACCATGCATCCTATCACCCCGAATCCCATCACCCCGAATTCCATCACCCCGAACTAAAAACAGCAGGAGAACGTATGAACACAAGACCAGAGGAGCATCAAAAAGACGAAAATACAAGACCGATCCACCAGGGACCGATCCACGCAGAAACCGTTCACGCAGAATCCGTCCGCACGGGCAAACATGTGTACATTTTTGGCGCAGGGGCAGCAGAGGGAGATCGGTCGATGAAGCAGTTGCTTGGCGGAAAGGGGGCGAACTTGGCAGAGATGTCGCGGATTGGTATGCCGGTGCCAGCGGGGTTTACAATCTCTACGGAAGCGTGTCATTACTATTCGGAGCATGATTCCACCTGGCCCGAGGGGCTGAGGGAGCAGATTCGCGGGGGAGTGATGGCAATTGAGGAGGCGATGGGACAGACGTTTGGACGTTCCCGGAATCCATTGCTGGTATCGGTACGTTCCGGTGCAGCGGAATCGATGCCGGGAATGATGGATACGGTGCTGAATCTCGGCCTGAATGACACTACGGTGGAGATGCTTGCGGATCACACCAACAATGAGCGGTTTGCATACGATAGTTACCGGCGGTTTATCGATATGTTTGGGGATGTGGTGATGGGAATTCCACACAGCAAGTTTGAGGAGGCGATTGAGTCGGTGAAACGGGATCGGGGTGTGGAATCGGATACCGATCTGGACACGGCTGCCCTGCGTGAGGTAGTGAGTTTGTATAAGGCAGTGTACCGAAAAGCGACCGGGTATATGTTCCCGAGTGATCCGTATGAGCAGTTGGAGTGGGCAGTGAATGCGGTGTTCTCGTCGTGGAACAGTCAGCGGGCTGTGAAGTACCGGAAGATTAATCACATTACCGGGCTGTTGGGGACGGCGGTGAATGTGCAGGCGATGGTGTATGGAAATATGGGGGACGATTCGGCCACCGGCGTGTTTTTTACACGGAATCCTTCGACAGGGGAGAACGTACTGTACGGGGAGTTTTTGTTGAATTCACAGGGGGAGGATGTGGTAGCTGGAATTCGGACACCACAGGATATTGGGGAGCTGAAAGGGGTGATGCCGGAGCAGTACGGGCAGTTGCACGATATTGGGAAACGCCTGGAGCAGCATTATGGCAACATGCAGGATATTGAATTTACGATTCAGCGCGGGACGTTGTACATCTTGCAAACCCGGAGCGGGAAGCGCACGGGCCGGGCGGCGATCCGGATTGCACATGATCTTGTGGCCGATGGTCTTGTGTCGAAGCGAACAGCGGTGAAGAGTCTTGTGGAGCCACGGCATCTGGATCAGCTGTTGCATCCGCAGATCGACTCAGAGCAGGTGGATGAGAAGGAGATTCTGGCCACCGGGTTGCCTGCATCGCCGGGCGCGGCGGTTGGCAAGGTCGTTTTCGACTCCAAAGTGGCGGAAACGGAGGCGGCAGCGGGGCATCCGGTGATTTTGGTGCGGATCGAGACCAGTCCCGAGGATGTGGGCGGTATGGCGGCAGCAGAGGGAATTTTGACATCACGCGGCGGGATGACGAGCCATGCAGCGGTGGTAGCGCGCGGATGGGGCAAGCCCTGTGTGGCGGGATGTGAGGGGATTATCATCGATTACGATAATCACACGTTTACCAACGGGAGTACGATTGTACGGGAAGGGGACTGGATCTCCATGGACGGCACGAAAGGGTTGGTGTTGATGGGGCAGAAGGAGGTGGTATATCCCGAGCCGGATCAGGATTACCGCGATTTTATGGAGTGGGTGGATGAGTACCGAAGTATGCGCGTTCGCACCAATGCAGATACCCCCGAGGATGCCCGCAGGGCGCTGGAGTTTGGAGCGGAAGGAATTGGCCTGTGCCGTACCGAGCATATGTTCTTTGGCAAGGATCGGATTCGGGCAATTCGGCGGATGATCGTTTCGGAAACCACGCGTGCCAGGAAGGAAGCCCTAGCTGAGTTGCTACCCTATCAAAAAGAGGATTTTAAAGAGATTTTCCGGACGATGGCGGGGTATCCGGTGACGATACGACTATTGGATCCGCCATTGCACGAGTTTTTGCCGGATACGGAGGAGGAATTGAATGAGTTGGCTGATGAATTGGGGCTGAAGCGAAGCCGGTTTGCGAATAAGGTGCGGAATCTGAAGGAGTTTAATCCGATGCTGGGCCATCGCGGGTGCCGGCTAGGGATTACGTTTCCGGAGATTACGGAGATGCAGACGCGGGCGATATTGGAGGCGGCGCTGGAGCTGAAGGAGGATGGGCTGGTGGTGGAACCGGAGATCATGATTCCGCTGGTAGGCACGTCGCAGGAGTTCCGGGCGCAGAAGTGGGTGATTGATCATACGGCAGAGGAGATCTTTGCCGAGGTGTCGGATTCGGTGCGGTACCACGTTGGGACGATGATCGAGATTCCGCGGGCGGCGTTGGTGGCGGATCAAATTGCCAAGGACGCAGAGTTTTTCTCGTTTGGCACGAATGATCTAACACAGATGACCTTTGGGTATAGCCGGGATGATGCCGGTAAATTTTTAGGAGAGTATCTGCGCGAGGGGATTTTGCAGGACGATCCGTTTCAGGTGCTGGATACGGAGGGGGTTGGACAGCTGGTATCGATGGCTACACAGAATGGAAGGAAGCGGCGTCCGGATTTGAAGGTTGGGATCTGCGGCGAGCATGGTGGGGAGCCGCGGAGTGTGACGTTTTGTTATCAGCAGGGGTTGAATTATGTATCCTGTTCGCCGTTTCGGGTGCCGATTGCGCGGTTGGCGGCGGCGCAGGCCTGTATTGCGGATGACCGGTGCTGATAGATAAGAGGGCAGTTACCCAGGGGTGGGGCAGATACATTGTGGGGAGTCTGCTCTGCCCGGATTTAGACATCGCACAGCTGGACAGCTTCGCGTAGGGAGTCGAAGGGGTTTTCACGGGTTGGGATAAATTCCTGGCCGACGAAGCCTTGATAGCCGGTGTCTGCAATGGCTCGCATGATGGCGGGGTAGTTGAGCTCCTGGGTGCTGTCGATTTCGTTTCGTCCAGGGACCCCGCCGGTGTGGTAATGAGAGAAGTAGTCGTGGTACTGCCGGATGGTGCGGATGATGTCGCCCTCCATGATCTGCATGTGGTAGATGTCGTAGAGGAGTTTGAAGTGGTCCGAGCCCAGGCGATCGCAGAGTTCGATGCCCCAGGCGGTGTTATCGGCCATGTACCCGGGGTGGTCGACTTTGGTGTTGAAAAGCTCGAGGCAGAGAATTATGTTGGATTTTTCAGCCAGAGAAAGAAGCGGTTTGATGCCCTTCTCAAAGTTTTTCATCCCCGTTTCCGGGTCAATGCCATTTGCATTGCCTGTGAAGCAGATAAGTTGCGGGAACCCCGCTTCCGCCACTTGTGGAATGACTGATTCATACCGACGCCGCAGTTCGGCGTGAAGGGATGGATCGATGAACCCGACGTCTATTCCGGGTTCGGCTCCGTTTGCCATAGGGCAGGTTAGACCATGTTTTTTGAGGACGGCCCATTCGGACGGGCCGACCAGTTCGACGCCTTCAATTCCTAACGATACTGCCTGACGGCAGAGCTCATCCAGAGGGATTTGAGCGTAAGGCCAGCGGCAAACCGACTGCCGGATTTTGTTGGTCGCATTGGCTCTGGATGCGGAGTTTGTTCTTGCTACGTAGTTTGTTCTGGTTGCTGTGGCTGTCCCGTCTGGTGCATGTGGTCCGCCTGGAGTGGTTGGCCCGCCTGGCGCGTTCGCTCCGCCCGATATGTTTACTCCGAGCCGAGGAGCGGTCCCATCACCCCGTGAAAAAAACGGGGATAATAGACCAGCAATGGTGCCGCCTCCGGCCCAGCGTCCCAGGCGTGCAAGAGCTTCGCGTCGGTTGAGGATCAAAACGGGTTTACCCCCATTTCGTACCAGGCAAAGGCGTATTTGTCGGCGAGTTCGGCGATTCGCGATTCGGTGGAGCGTCCGGCGCCGTGGCCTGCGTTGGTTTCAATTCGGATTAGAACTGGGTTTTCCCCGCCATGTTTGGCTTGTAGTTCGGCGGCAAATTTGAAGGAGTGTGCGGGCACGACCCGGTCGTCATGATCGGCGGTAGTGATCATGGTGGAAGGGTAGCGCACACCATCTTGCACGTTGTGAACCGGAGAGTACCCAAGCAGGTATTGGAACATGTCTGGGTTGTCTTCCGAGGTTCCGTAGTCGAAGGCCCAGCCGGCACCGGCGGTGAAGGTATGATACCGAAGCATGTCGAGTACACCGACAGCGGGGAATGCCACAGCGGCCAGTTCCGGTTGTTGCGTCATGACGGCGCCTACCAGTAGTCCGCCGTTGGAGCCGCCCGAAATCGCTAATTTGTCATGGGAGGTGTAGCCGTTTTCTACCAGGTAGTTTGCAGCAGCGATGAAATCATCAAACACATTTTGCTTTTGCATCTGGGTGCCGGCTACGTGCCACTCCCGGCCATATTCGCCGCCACCGCGAATATTCGGTTGTGCATAGATTCCACCGTTTTCCAGCCAGATCAATCGTGAGACACTAAATGAGGGGCGTAAGCTGATGTTGAACCCGCCATATGCGTAGAGTTCCGTTGGATTGGAACCATCCATCTCGAGGCCTTTTTTGTAGGTGATGAACATGGGTACGCGGGTGCTGTCTTTGCTGAAGTAGAATACCTGCTCGGTGACATACTCTTCCGGGTTGAAATCCATCTCCGGCGCCCAGTAGAGGGTTGATTCGCCGGTTTTGATATCATATTCGAAGATGGTGGAAGGGTAGGTAAACGAGGTAAAAGTATAGAAGAGGGTTTCATCGTCGCGGTCGCCGCTAAAACCGCTGGCCGTTCCGATTCCGGGCAGTTCAACGGTTCGGATCAAATTGCCATCGTAGTCGTACTGAAGCACCTGAGTTTTTACGTCTTTGAGGTAACTGGCAAAGATGGAACCGCCTGCAGTGGACGCGGTGAGAACATGATGCGTGTATGGGATGATGTCCTGCCAATTTTCCGGTGTGGGGTTTTCGATGGGAGCGCGTACCACTTTATAGGTTTCTGCATCCAGGTTGGTGTAGATGTAAAAGTAGGTATCGTCACTATCGATGACCGAATGATCGTGATCGGTGTTGTCTACAATGGGGATGAGGTTTTTGGAATCGGCCATGAGGTCGATCATGTATAGTTCGTTGCCGGTGGTGCTTACTGAGGCGGAGATGATCAGGTAGCGGTCGTCGTCGGTAACGCTGCCAAAGACGTATCGGCGGGGCATCTCCTCACCGCCAAAAATGAGTTCGTCTTCGCTTTGCGGGCTTCCAACGGCGTGGAAGTAGAGTTTGTGCTGATCGGTTTTTGCCGATAGTTCGCTGCCGTCCGGCTTTTCATAGCTACTGTAAAAGAACCCGCGGTTGCCGAACCAGGAGATACCTGAAAATTTGACGTTAGTGAGCGTGTCACCGATCACCTCTTTGGTTTCGGTATTCATGGTGATGATGTTGCGCCAGTCGGATCCGCCGATCGAGATTGCGTGGGCGGACAGGGAGCCATCTGCGGAGAAGCTCAGTCCGGCGAGGGAGGTGGTTCCGTCTGCGGAAAACTCATTGGGGTCGAGGTAGATTTCTGTATCGGTGACGGTGTCATCGGTGGTGTCATCACTGGTGTCATCACTGGTTTTGGAGGTTTTTGTGCGATACAGGACCGACTGATTTTGAAGACCGTCATTGCGGTAGAAATACGTGTACTCGCCCTCCTCAAAGGGTGCGCCTACCCGTTCATAATTCCAGTGCTCTGCGATGCGTTCCCGAATCTGATCGCGGAAGGGGATGGAATCCAGGTATCCGAAGGTTACCTCATTTTGAGCCTTCACCCATGTGCCGGTTTCCTCCGACCGGTCATCTTCCAGCCAGCGGTAGGGATCTGCAACGCTAGTGCCAAAGTAGGTATCTGTAACATCCCCCATACGGGTGGATGGGTAGCGGATGCCAGAATCCGTCGCAGATGAGGCGGTGGCTTCTGTAACATCCGGATTGGAGTTGGTAGTGTTGCTGGTCAGTGGTTGTTCGGTAACGCAAGAAATTGCCACAAAAGCGGCGAAAAGTAATGATGAAAATAGGAGGAAAGTTGTTTTCATAGGGATTGATCTTGGTTTAATAGTAGTCTAGTATGGTAAAAAAAAAGAGCATCCGGTCAAAGATGCTCTTTTGTGATTTAGCAATCTACGAATCGGCAGAATACCGATTCCTGGTATGTGAAGCTCATGAACAAATGGGGGATTGAACCTGAAACAAAACACTTCCGTGATGAATCCAGGTTTTCCCAAGCATTACAGAGTCTTATGGTGCATCCAGAATTTCCTGGCTGAACCAAACTCCTACTCCCGCGGTAAGTTACTCCTGCGGTTAGTCCATCATTCCCGCTGTTAGTCCATTATTCGGCGCAAAAACGCTGGCTGATCGCTATTACGCTTGTCGATGCGTTCCCGCTCCTGGTCGCCATGATGGCCATAATTACTAGTGCCCTCGCGCCGCAGTGCCACTTGCTCGTGTGCCTGTTCGTTTTCGTGGTCCGTTTGGATTTGACGAATCGAACGTCGCTGCACAGCCGGCTGATCCAGGGCTTTGAGGTTGCTCTCACCTTTGTAAAACTGCCCACCTGAGATGGAAGCGGCACGACCCATCTCTTCCGCTCGGGGTAGACGATCCTTTATGGATTGCTGGTAACGGTTGGGCACAGAATTTGGGGCGATCTTGGCTTTTGCGTTCTCACCCTGAATATCAAACCCCGTTGAGATAACGGTTACTCGCAGTTCTTCGTCGAAGGATTCGTCGAGTACGGTACCCAGAATGATTTCTGCATCATCGCCGGCCTCCTGCTGAATGATGCTGGTTGCCAACGTGGTTTCCTTCATACCGAGGTTTCCGCCTGCCGAGATGTTTACCAGCACATTGCGTGCACCGCGAATGCTTACCCCATCGAGCAGAGGGGAGTTAATCGCTTCCCGAGCGGCAATTTCCGCACGGTCGGGACCGCTTGCTGTTGCGGAACCCATAATCGCTGCGCCTCCGTCCATCATCGTCGTACGCACATCGGCGAAGTCGAGGTTGATGAGACCCGGCATCAAAATCAGGTCGGAAATCCCGCGGGTGGCGTTGTAAAGGACTTCGTTGGCCATTTCAAATGCCGCCATCAGGGAGGTATTTTCGTCGGACAAGTCTAGCAGACGCTCGTTGGGAATCACAATCACGGTGTCGCAATTCTTCTTGAGCTCGTTGATTCCCTCCAGCGCATACTTCATACGCACTTTGCCTTCGCATTCGAATGGAGTGGTAACAACACCAACCGTAAGAATCCCTTTGCGTTTGGCAATACCCGCAACTACCGGTGCCCCTCCAGTCCCGGTCCCGCCGCCCATGCCGGCCGTAATGAAGATCATGTCGGCAGAATCGACCGCCTCGTCCAGCTCATGCCGGTTCTCCTCCACCGCTTCCCGGCCAATTTCGGGTCGGGCACCGGCGCCCAGGCCGCTGGTGAGGTTCGCACCCACCTGAATGGTGAGATCTGCTTCGTTCGTTTTAAGAGCTTGTGCATCGGTATTCAGTGCGATATACTCTACACTGTTCAGCCCTTTTCGGATCATATTATTGATGGCATTTCCACCGCCGCCACCAACGCCAATCACCTTTATTTTGGCATTTTCCTGCCCTCTTTCATCGAAATGAAATCGTGAGTTAAAGTTTAGATTGTTCATGATTTGTACCTTTTTTTGTTTGATTGCTGTGTTTGTTACTTCACGTCTATTGCTTCACTTCTGTTACTTCACATCTGATGTTTCACGTCTGTTAAAACTCCTTAAACCAATCCTTCATACGATTCGTAATCCGGTCTAAAATCTGATCCACGCCCTTGTCCTTCAGTAGCGACCCTCCCAGCGGCTCACTCTGTTGTCCGGTGCGAAACGCATGAATCACCAGCCCGACCCCCGTCGCATAGATTGGACTATCCACCTCATCCGTCAGTCCCCCGGCAAGCCCCTTAGGAAACCCAATCTTCGCATCCATTCCCAAAATCTCACTCGCCAACACCTGCACATTCCGGATCAGCGAACCTCCGCCTGTAATTACTATCCCGGCACTCAGCGCATCCGCATACCCGCTCCGTTTCAACTCAATCGCCACAATCTCCAGAATCTCCTCCATCCGTGCCTGAATAATCTTCGCCAGAATACTCTTTGTAATCTCCTTCGGCGGCCGGCCCGCAATCCCCGGAATCGTCACCGACTCATCCTCCCGAATCAAATCCACAAAACACTCCCCAACCCCCTGCTTCAGCTTCTCCGCCTGATCATGCAAAATGCTCAGCCCCAGCTGAATATCATCCGTCACCTTCTTCCCGGCAATTGCAATTACCGCCGTATGCCGGATCGTATTATCCTGAAACACAATCAGATCTGTCGTCCCCCCGCCAATATCCACCAGCGCCACGCCAGCCTCCTTCTCCTCATTCTCCAGCACCGCATAACTGCTCGCCAATGGTTCCAGAATAATATCCGCCACCTCATACCCGGCACGCTCCACACAGCGGTGAATATTCCGCGCCGCCGAAACCAGCCCCGTAATAATGTGCACCTCTGTTTCCATGCGCATCCCGCTCATCCCCACGGGATCACTAATCCCATCCTGCCCATCCACCACAAAATCCTGCGGAATCACATGCAAAATCTGCTGATCCGGCGGCAACATAATTCGTTGGCAATCCTCCAGCAGCCGATCCACATCCTTCACCGTAATCTCCTTATCCCGGTTATTAATCGTAATCACTCCCTTACTCCGCACACTCCGGATATGATCCCCTGCAATCCCCACATTCACCGAATTCACCTCAATCCCAGACGCAAGCTCCGCCTGCTGCACCGCCGTTTTGATCGCCTGTACCGTCTTGTCGATATTCACCACCACACCCCGGTTCAGCCCGTCACTCGGCGCCTTCCCTACCCCCAGAATATGAATTCTCTCCTGTGGATCGATCGATGCCACCACGGCGCAAACCTTCGTCGTTCCAATGTCCAGTCCTACTACAATTCGCTCATTCTCTGTTGTCATAATTCAAATCCCCTCATGGTTTTGTCTTTTTCGGGTTGATGCAGATGCTCTTTTTGCTCTGGATCCTCGGTTCTTCGGTTCCTCACTTTTGTACTTCATAAATCAGCCCCTCCTGTAGTTCGTGCGACGATCTGATCCCGAAACCGGAAATCGACCGATCGGTACGATGCCGACTCCTCCCGTGGCAATACCTGCACGGCAAATTCTTCCCAATGGCGCCACTTGGTATCCATATCACCCCGTCCAAAAATCAGCAGTAGGGAGCGCTCGGAACTCATTGCAACCACACCCTGCTCCTCCGACCAGGTAATTTCACTCAGTGACTTCTCCATAAGCGAGCGACTGGATGCAGCAAGTAGCAAGTCCCGCACCTGGGAAAACGGAGTGATGGACTCGCCATCGTTTCCATTATCTCCAGGGATCGAATTACCGCCAAGGCTCTCACTACCGCCAAGGTTCTCACTACCGCCAAGGTTCTCACTACCACCAAGGCTCTCACTACCACCGCGCCCCTCACTTTCACGAGTTTCCGGCAGCGGAACCCCGTAGATCAGCGGAAGATCCACAGGAAGTCCGTACACCATCGGTATCGCTACGCCTTCGGCATCCACCAGCATTGCGGGTGTTCGGTCTGCAAGCACACCGACCGGCTGCCGCTCATGAACGTCCACATGCAGGCGGCCTCTCGAATCAAGCCGAAAACGAACCTCCTTTACATGCGGGAGCGCTCTTAGTGGTTGTGCCAGCAATTCCATATCGAGACTGTCGATACGCACGCCAGGGTCGGCCGGGAAGACCTCTTGTAGAACTTCGACAGGGGTTAGCACAGCTCCCTCAAAATGCACAGAATACAGCGTCATATTTCGTTCGTATGTGATGCCAACCGCGACCGCACCTGCCAGCAGGACCAGCCCTGCAAACAAGAGTAAAAAAGATTTTACGGATCGGTTGCCCTGATTCTTTCGGTTCATTGCGTCTCCTCCTCGATCTTCACTGTTGAAGGGTTCTGCTCCCGAACTTGCTCCCGAACTTGCTCCACAAAAAGCTCACCATAGCGGTAGATATCGCCTGCACCCATGGTAATCACAATATCGCCCGGCTCCACAATCCCGTGCAGTCGGTCCGCCAAGTCCTCTTTGCGCTCGATATAGTGCACTTCCCGGGTGCCATAATTCCGCGCTGCATCTGCAATCAGCCCCCCGCTCACACCCTCTATCGGAGCCTCACGCGACGGATACACATCCGTAACCACAAGTACATCCGCATCGCCAAAACTCTGCCCGAAATCCCGGTACATCTCCTTCGTGCGTGAGTAGAGATGTGGCTGAAATACGGCTACTACCCGCCGGTCCGGCCATCCGGTTTTGATGCTGTTCAACGTTGCCCGGTTTTGATGCTGTTCAACGTTGCCCGTACCTCGGTGGGATGATGGGCATAATCATCTATCACCAGCAACTGCTCACTTTCCAGCTTACGCTGAAACCGCCGGAACACACCCCGGAAGTTCGCCAGCCCTTCCGCGATCTGCCGGAATGGAATCTGCAGTTCCAGCCCCAGCGCAATGGCGGCAAGAGCATTCTTCACGTTGTGCTCACCGGGGCCTTGCATCACAATTTCGCCCAGCGTCCGCCCGTCAAATTCTACATCAAACCGAGTTTGAAAATGATCATACTCTATTCCAAGCGCTCTCACGCGGGCATTCGGATGAAGCCCGTAAAGGATCACCCGCCGTGTAATATCGGGCAGTATGCTGCGCAAGTTTGGATCATCCATGCACAAAATCACCGCTCCATAAAACGGAACCTTATTGGCAAATTCGGTAAATGCCTGCTTTAAATCGTTTAGGTCTGCGTAGATATCTAGGTGTTCTGCTTCCAGATTGGTAATCACAACCATCGAAGGGGAGAGCTTCAAAAACGTTCGGTCATACTCATCGGCCTCCACCAGCATGATGTCCCCTGCACCCACAACTGCATTCGTTTTCTGAAAACTATGCACACGCCCGCCCACCATAATCGTGGGATCCAAACCCCCGGCCTGCATCACCTGACCCGACATCGTGGTGGTCGTCGTTTTCCCATGCGTCCCTGCCACACCGATTCCAAACTTCATACGCATAAGCTCGGCCAGCATCTCCGCCCGCTTAATCACTGGCACCATCTCACTCAGTGCCGCAGCCGTTTCTACATTCTCCTCCGCTTTCACTGCGCTGGTATACACGACCACATCCGCCCCCTGAATCTGCTCCGCCCGATGCCCCTCATAAATCACCGCCCCCAGCGATTCCAGCCGATCCGTCTGCTCGTTACGGCTGCGGTCCGACCCCGACACATGATACCCGCGCAGCAGCAAAATCTCGGCCATCCCGCTCATTCCGATCCCGCCAATCCCCACCATATGGATATGCCGGGTGCGCCCGAAAACCGGTTGCTTTGTAATCATTGCAGGATGCTCGCGTTTCTTCATGGCTCTGCTTACACGCCTCGCTCGGGTTTGGATTGTGGTTTCTGCACTGGCCCCTGTTCCGGCACTGGCCCCTCTTTCTGCTCTAGCCCCAGTTTCTGTTTGCCCCCCTGTTTCTGTTTGGCCCCCTGTTTTTTGGTCTCGGGTTGATGCGGATGCACTCCGGTTGTGGCAGATGGTCTGTGCTTGCCAGCTTCAAACCCCGAATGGGACTCCGCACCCGCGGCACCGGAATCTTCTCGTTGCAATCTCTTTAGGCACTCCCAGGCAATCTCATGCGCCGCATTGGGTTTGGCCAGCACCTTCGCTGCAGAAGCGAGTTTGACAAGCCGTTCCGGAGATTGAATAAGTTCCTCAATGGTACTCACCAATTGGTCTTCCAACTCTGCTTCGGCCAGCACGACCGCGGCTCCTTCATCGGCCATGGATTGGGCATTCTTGGTTTGGTGATCTCCGGCGACGTTGGGGGAGGGGATAAGCAGCGCTGCTTTACCCAGAACCATCAGTTCACTGCAGGTTCCGGCTCCGGCCCGGGTGATCACCAGATCGGCTGCACTGTACGCATCGGCAATCGTTTTCAGGTAGCCTGAAACGTGTAAGCCGGGTACCTGTACGTTGGAAACATCCGAACTGGAATGGGAAAAATTTTCTGTCCCATTTGACAAAGTCCCATCAAAAACTCCATTTTCCAGCATCGTGCGAAGCCGTGCCTGGACCGATTCGATGTACGCCGGGCCACACTGCCAGATCACCTGAAGGTTCAGACGACCAAGCAGTTCCGGGAGCGTTCGCAGCAGGGCCTCATTGATCTCCCGCGCACCACCACTTCCTCCCAGCACCAATAGGCAGGGTTTACCGGGATCCAGTCCGTAGGTCTTCTTTCCTTTGGCAGGATCCCCAACACGCATCGACTGGCGGATTGGGTTTCCGGTGAGTATCACCGGTTTCTCTGCGGGGAAGTAGGCAGCGGCATCTTCAAACGCCGTAAATATCAGGTCGGCATCTTTGGCCAGCATCCGGTTTGTGACACCCGGATAGCTGTTTTGCTCCTGAATCATCAGCCGTTTTCCACATCGCGCAGCAGCCCAGCCAATCGGTCCGGACACAAATCCGCCACAGGCAATCACCAGGTCTGGCTTAAATTGAATCATCAGTTTCAAACTTTGCACAAGGCTCACCATCACTTTCAAAGGGAACAGCAGGTTACGCAGGGTCAGACGCCTGTGGAAGCCGCTGATCCAGATCGGGGTGATGGGATAACCCGCCTTTGGTACGGCCACCCATTCCATGCGGTCTTTGGTCCCTGCGAATAAAACCGATACAGAGTCGAGCTGCGAACGGAGTGCATCGGCAATCGCAATAGCCGGGTACACGTGCCCACCGGTTCCTCCGGCAGCCATCAGCACGCGCAATCCAGGTTCCGATATGTGTCCGGTAGCTCTCATATCACCCTATGTAAAACGGTTGATTGTTGGGATGAACCCCTTTGGAGATGTTCAGCAAAATGCCGGTCATCACGCCGGCAAAGATCATTCCTGTACCTCCATAGCTTACAAACGGCATCGGCAACCCCGTAACGGGGAATAGCCCGCCAGCCACTGCCGCATTCACAAATCCGTAGAGTGTGATGTACAGCGTAGCTCCTGTTGCAAGCAGCAAGCCGAGCTGATCTTTGGCCTTGGCAGCGATCTTCACAAAGCCGCGGAACAGAATTACGACAAAAAGGAACAGCACTACGCCGGAGCCGATCAGGCCGTACTCCTCGGCGATGATGGCGTAGATGAAATCGTTGTAGGGTGCCGGCAGAAAGTCCCGCTGTGTACTTTTTCCAATGCCCACGCCAAGGATGCCCCCCTGAGCAATGGCGATCTGGGCCTGCTGCGACTGGTAGCCTTCGCCCTGGGCAATCTCCCCGGACTGCACAGTTACGATCTGTTCGAGATACTGCTCCACGCGTGCTGTCCGCTCGGCCGAACTGAAAATCAATCCACCCGCTCCCAGTATACCAACCAGGATGAGGACTCCGATCTGCATAAGGTGCATGCGACCTACAAACAGCAGAGCCATCGAAATGACCATCAAAAGAGCCGCGCTGCTGAAATCCTCCAGTGCGATGAGCAGGCAGGTAATGCTTGTCCAAACCATCGCCGGCACAAACGAGCGCTTGAAATCCTTAATGTACTCCTGTTTGCTTATGATGAGGGTACTGAGGTACAAAATGAGTGACACCGCGGCCAGGGAGGACGGTTGAAACGAAAGTCCGCCCACGGAGAGTGACCGGCGTGCACCAAACACCGTTTCGCCATAGAGCATCACGAAGATTAGCAACCCCCAGCTTACCAGCAGCATCGGTTTGCTGAGACGGGCCAGAAAATGATAATCCATCTTGGATACGATCAGCATCACAACAAACGCCATACCGAGCTTGATCAGGTGACCGGTGATAAAAGATCCTGCCGGCTGGCCGTAACTCTGTGCGAAATATGCAATCGCGGAATAGACGGAAAGCGAACCGATCATCATGAGCATCACAACACTCACCAGCAGCACACGGTCACTGCCGCGTCCTTTTGTCTCCAACTCGTCCGGCGTGGAGCCGAGAATCGAGCTAAGATCGCTGTTTTTGGATGTGTATATCATGGTGTTGGTGTATTTTTGTATGAATTCTTTCAGGGGTTGATGATCTCAGGATTGATATCCTCAGGGGTTGATGAGCTTCATCACAGCTCCAGCACCGCCTGCCGGAACGCATTCCCGCGGTCTTCAAAATTTTCAAACATGTCAAACGAGGAGCATGCTGGACTCAGCATCACCAGTTCTCCGCGTTTTGCCTGCTTGCGCGCCATCCGAACGGCTTGTCCCATCGAATCCGCTCGCAATAGTTCCGGAACCATCGGTCCTACCTGTGCTTCAATCGCATCTGCTGCCTCTCCAATTGCGATGACCGTATGCACTTTCTCGCGCAGTTGCTCCTCCAGTTCCCGATAGTCGTTCCCTTTGTCCCGCCCACCCAAAATGAGCACCATTGGCTGGTCAAAACTATCCAGTGCAAACCACACTGCATTTACATTGGTCGCTTTGCTGTCGTTGATGTAGGTCACGCCGTCCAGCTCGCGAACCGGCTCCAACCGGTGCTCCACTCCCTCAAACCGGGTCAAACTCTCGCGTATCGCGCTGTTTTTAATCTCCGATACCCGGGCCGCCAGCGCCGCCGCCATCCCGTTCATCACATTGTGCTGTCCCGACAAATGAAATTCCTGTATCTGCATCAGTGGTTCCTCTGTTTGATTAAATTTGAAAATCAGTGTGTCTCCGCGAAGAAACAGTCCCTCTTCCACCTCGTTTCGGGCAGAAAAAGTGAGTATCCGCGGATGACGGGCACGTTTTTTCAGTTCAGGAAGAAACGCCGACATCACCTCGTCATCGGCATTGGTTATAAAAAAGTCGTTTTCGGTTTGATGTTCGGTGATCCGGAACTTGGCGGCAGCATAGTCCTCAAACCGGCCTCCATAGTAATCCATATGATCCGGAGTGATATTCAGAATGATGCTCACATCCGGGCGAAACGTCTCCACAAATTCCAGCTGGTAACTACTTACTTCCAGCAGCAGATGCGCGTCCGGCGCAGTATGATCTGCCACATCCGACACTGCAACACCGATATTCCCCGCCACCACCGCCGGTTTTCCACCCCGCTCAAACAGATCCCCAAGCCAGCGCGTTACCGTGGTTTTGCCATTGGTTCCTGTGACTGCAACCACCGGGCTGCGATTGTACCGCCAAGCCAGTTCCAGCTCTGTCCAAACGCTTCGCCCCGACTCGCGATAGACCCGGATCGGGGCAATGGTTCTTGGAACCCCCGGACTTACCACCAGCAGATCGCCTGCCAGTGCTCGCTCCGAATGCCCTCCCTGCTCAAACGCAATCCCCAGCTGCTGAAGCCGCTCCCTTCGCTCCGGCCGGATCGCACCGCTATCCGACACAAACGGTATCGCACCCTGCCGGTGCAACAACTCCGCTGCTGCCATCCCGCTGATGCCGGCGCCAATCACGACCACCTGTTTATGCCGAAGCTCGAAGGGTTTCATCAATCGTAGTGTTTTGTTTCCGTTGTTTCCGTTATCGAAGTTTTAGGGTCAGAAGGCTGATAATTCCCATCAAAATGGCCACAATCCAAAACCGAACTACAATTTTAGACTCCGGAAGCCCCTGTTTTTCAAAATGATGATGCAGCGGAGCCATCAAAAAAATCCGACGCCCCTCGCCATACTTCCGCCGGGTATACTTAAACCAGGTAGTCTGGAGAATCACCGAAAGCGTCTCCACAAAAAACACCCCGCAAATCACCGGCAGCAGCAACTCCTTATGAATCATAATTGCAAGCGCACCCAATCCGCCCCCCAATGCAAGCGACCCTGTATCGCCCATAAACACCGACGCCGGATGCGTGTTGTACCACAAAAATCCAATACAAGCCCCAATCATCGACGCTGCAAAAATCGTCAGTTCCCCCGCACCTGGCAGATACATAATGTTCAGGAAGCTGGAAAAATCCACCCGCCCCGACACGTACGCAAAAATGCCCAAAATCACCCCGGCAATCGCACTCGTTCCGGTCGCCAACCCATCCAGCCCGTCCGTCAGATTCGCCGCATTACTCACCGCGGTAATCACCAGCATCACCAGAGGGATATACACCAGCCAACTCCACTCCGCCCCAAAAATGGCATAATCGATATTCACATTTTTCAAAAACGGAACCGTCGTCAGCGTATTAAAATCCTGAAAATCCGGCCACCAGTAGAGCACCGCCCCCAGCGAAAGCCCCACCGTCACCTGCCCCGCCACCTTAAATCGTCCTGCCAAACCCGTTTTATTCCGCTTCACTACCTTAATGTAATCATCCACAAACCCGACAATCCCCAGCGTTACCACCACCATCACAATCATCCAGGTATAAACACTCGTAAGATCCATCCACAAAAGCGAGGGAACCGCCATCGCCAAAATCAGAATCAGACCACCCATCGTCGGCGTCGAAGCCTTCGACAAATGCGAATCCAGGCCAATATCCTCCCGAATCGTCTCGCGCAACTGCATCCTTCCAAGCCACTCGATCATCCGTTTCCCAATCAGCAGACTTATCAACAACGCAAACACAGCCGCCACCGCCGACCGGGTTGTGATATAATCAAATGCCCCGAATCCAGGGATGTTATAGGCACGATTCAGCTGATCAATGAAGTGAAAAAGCATCAGGCCACCTCCCCATTTTTCTCTTTCGGGTTGATGGGAGACGCACCCCGGGCTTGCAATTCTTCATGGGCCTGTTGTGTCTCATGGGCCTGTTGTGTTTCACGGGCCTGTAGCGCTTCACGGGCTTCCTCTGTATCGTCCAAATGTGTGCGAACTCCAGCCATCTCCTGCGTAGTTTCGTGTCCCTTGCCGGCAATCAGCACCACATCGCCGACGGAAGCTCCCATCACTACCTTTCGAATCGCTTTGCGCCGGTCGGCTTCCACGTCGATCCGATCCGGATCACTGCACCCCGCCAAAACATCTCCGATAATGGCCATCGGATCCTCACTGCGGGGATTATCGGACGTAATCGTTACGCGATCGGCAGATTGTTCGGCAATATGCCCCATCTGTGGACGCTTGCCCCGGTCCCGGTCTCCGCCACACCCAAACACAACGTGAAGCTGGCAGGAGGGAGGCATCACTGCACGAAGCGTATCACACACATGTTGTAAGGCATCAGGGGTGTGTGCATAATCCACAAAAACAACCGGGAACGAACGATTGTCTGCGCTATTTGTGAGGCCGGTATCCTCTGCCTTGCCGGTATTCTCTGCGTTACCGGTATCCTCTGCCTTGCCGGTATTTTCATCGTTGCTCGGCAACACTCGCTCCAGTCGACCCCGAGGACCTTTTACCTTTGCCGAAGCATGCTGCAGGGCCTCTTGCTCTACACCCATATCCATACAAACCGACAAAGCTGCCATCATATTCGCAACATTGTGGCGTCCCACCAATCTCGTTTCAAAGGGGATGCCGGCCAAATCAAACCGAGAACCACTCACAGACAGCTCCACCCCGGTTGCCTGCCGATCCGCACCCTCCTCAAACCCGTACAATACCGATGTCGCCCGACACTGCTCCGCCATAAAGCCGGCATAGGCATCGTCCCTGAAAAAATAAGCACGTGCATCCTCTGGCAGATTATCAAACAATCGCCGTTTAGCCCGTGCATACTGCTCCATGGTACCATGATAATCTAGATGATCTTGCGTGAGATTCGTAAATACGGCGGCATCAAATGCAATTCCATCGGTCCGGTGCTGATCCAGTGCATGTGACGACACCTCCATTACGAGCACATCGGAGTTCTCCCGTCTCGCACGGGCAAAATCCACCGCCAGTTCCGCCGGGCCGGTTGTTGTGAGCCGACTCTGAATGATCTCATCGGGAAACCTCTTTTCAATGGTTCCGAGTAGCGTCGTAACCGCACCGCACTCGCTCAATAACTGCTCAATCAGCGTTGCTGTGGTTGTTTTACCGTTGGTTCCCGTTACCCCGATCACGGTCATGGATGTGGCCGGATTCCCCAATACATACTGCGCAAGCGGTCCTGCAAGCCTCCGTGTGGATGATACCTGAACGTGAATTGCATCCTCCGGGCCAAGATATTCTGCACCACTCCATGTAGGATCCGCTTCTGTTATTATGACCGTTGCACCGCGCTCTGCAGCCTGCTCTGTAAATGCGTGGCCATCCTGTGCAATCCCCCTTACAGCAATAAAAAGATCACCCGGACTCACACTCCTCGAATCCGTCTGAACCATTCCATGACATAATGTCTGCAATCGCTCACGAATCGATTCCTGCTCGGGAAGCCGAATCACTGGAAGTTTTGAAAGACCTACCTGCCCCTGCACACCATGCTCCCGCAAACTCTGCACATCCTGCGCACCCTGCTCCCAATCCACACAAAAACGGAGTATTTCTTGATACGTTCTCATCGTTCTGCCCCCGCCAGCCGGCTGATCAAGGTGCGATTTCCACGCAACGCGATTGTACGGCCGGGTTTCATCCACTCTCCGGCCGACGGAAACTGCGATACCACTGTACCTGAACCTTGAAGCGCTACTTGCAGACCTGCTTCCCGTGCAATGGCAGATGCGGCGCGCACTGACAAACCGGTCAGCTGCGGCACAACGATGTGAGGACTCTCCGACTCACCCCGCAATACGGACGGTTTCGGTTCCCATATAAATGTTAAACGCTGATCTCCAATCGGCTCACCGGGCACCGGACTCTGCTCCATAATCATCATCTCTGACGACTCGAAATGTCGAAAACGATACGATTCCACTACATCTTCCCCCTCCTCATTCGCCATCCAGGAAGCCTTCCAATCTGCCTGCATTCCAAGTGTCTTCATTCCCAGTGCCTCCAGCCTGGCCTCTGCCTCCTCCCGCGTAAGCCCTCTCAGATTCGGAAAAAGCCGGAGTGAATCCTCAACTACGTTCACAACCGCATCCTGCAAAACCGAACGAACTGTCGGATCCATCCCCGTAATCCGGGAGGCAATCTCCCGAAACACCGACCCGGATGTAAACCCTCCGTAATAACTCACTTTCGGCTCCTCCAATAGCACGAGCACTGCATACAGCGGATCCTCCACCGGAAAGAAACCGGCAAAGGAGGCACGGTACCGGGTCGTATAGCGCCCATCCACCCATTTTTGTGCCGTCCCCGTCTTTCCGGCGATCCTCAACCCCTCCACCGCTGCCCAGGACGCCGTACCTGAGTCCGACAAAACTGCTTCATACATGGGAATCAGCTTCTCGATCGTCTCTTTTTTGGCGATGCTTCTCACCCGCGACGGCACTGTATCCTCAATCTTTTGCCCATGCTCATCCACCACCTGCTCCACAATAAAAGGCTTCATCATCACGCCCTCATTCGCAAACGCTGCATACGCCTGAAGAATCTGCAGTGGAGTAGCTTGTACTTCATACCCAATCGACATCCAGGGAAGCGTCACTCCACTCCACTCATACGGCTTCTGCAACCGGCCCGCCTTTTCATTCGGCAGATCTACATGCGTAACCGTGCCAAATCCCATATTCCGAGCATACTGATAATACGTGTCGGGGTCGATCCGTTGCGCAACTTCCGAAAAAACAATATTCGATGACTTGGTGATTGCATCCCGGAACGTAAGTTTGCCAAGCGGGTCATGATCCCTCATCCACTGACCATAGATCATTTTCCGTCCATCTTCTGGCGTTTCAAACCACTCATCCGGATCCACCAGATTCTGCTCCATAGCCGCCACCGTAGCAACCAGCTTAAACGTAGAGCCCGGTTCAATCATGTCTGCGATCGCCCGGTTGCGCCGAAACTGCGGCTCAGCCCCCGCCGGATCCCCTGGATGAAAATCCGGCACATTCGCCATCGCCAGAATGCGCCCCGTCGATGGTTCCATCACAATCGCTGTCCCCGACTCCGCCCGATACTTCTCTACTCCCAGCAACAACTCCTCCTCCACAACCGCCTGCAGATGCGCGTCAATCGTTGTTTTCAGCGAATATCCCATTCGCGGTGGCTGCTTCGGCGCACCCACATAGGAAAAAATCCGGTTGGCACGATCCCGCCGAACCTGCTGCACACCATCCTCGCCCCGCAACGCATCATCATAAAACGCCTCCAGTCCCGTCACCCCGCTCATCTGATGATCCACATACCCCAGCAAGTGTGCCGACAAATTCCCAAAATGATAGCGTCGCTTATACTGCTCTTCCAGAATCAACGAACGGTCCGACAACAACTCCAGCTCATCACAGGCCGCCATTGAAACCGACCGGTCCAGTACCACGTACCTAGACCGGCTGCCTGCACTACGAATCCGCTCCAGGTACGTCCCCATATCCTGCCCCGAATACGCGGCCAAAATTCCGGCAATCTCCTCAAAACGAGCCGGATCCGCCCCCGGAACATTCGGATCCACCGCCACATGGCACCGCACATGATTCGACGCCAGCAGCTTACCGTTCCGATCATAAATCGCCCCACGCTCAGCCGGAATCGGGATCGAATCAATCGCCTGACTACTCCACAACTCCCTCAACCCGCTCCCCTCAAGCACACTCACCCGTACCATCTGCAACGAAATGGCAACCGGAAGCAGAATCACCAACCCCATCAACACAAACAACCTGGCCAGCATCGAGGCACGATTCTCCATCACTCCCCCTCCACTTTAAGCACCCGATGGTCCGTCCCCGCATTCACAAACCCCTGCTCCCGCGCCTTCTGATAGATCTCCTTCGGCCCCGTCACCCGATCCAGCTGCATCTGCAGATCCTGCACCTGAAGCAACGACTGCCGGTAACTCTTCTCAAGCCCGCGAACCTCCAAAAGCGTCTGCTGTGTCTGATACTGATGGCTGATGTACAGAAAACCCGCCAGGCCGACTCCCAAACTCCACGCAATCACCTTCCACGCCTTCAATCCCTGTTTTTTATTTCGGGTTGATGTCCGGGCATTTCGGGTTGCAGCATCCTTACGGGTGGAATGGTGGCCATCGCGTGCACTTGCCACACTCCCTGCCGTCCTCGCAGTCCCTGCCGTCCTCGCAGTCCCTGGCGCCATGCCAGCTCCACCTCGCGCACCACTCGCACTTGCCACATTTCCTGACTTCCCCGCACTTCTTGCGGCCATGCCAGCACCATCTCGCCCTCTCGCACCACCCGCACCCATCGCACTATCCGCTGCAGATCCACGCCCAGCACCCAGCCCCCGATCCAAAAACGTCATCCACTTCCGTTCGGCTACAGCCCCGCCAGACAGAACCCTGCGATTTTGCTTCGGCTTGCGCTTCGAACCGGGAGTTTTAATGATACTCATATCCCGCCCTCCACAATCTTTTCGGCGGCCCGCAGCTTCGCACTACGGGAGGCCGGGTTTAGCGATCTCTCTTGATCGCCGGCCACCACCGGTTTTTTTGTCAGAAGGCGGAACGGGGTCATAGGATGACCATAAAAATCCTTCTCAACCGTTCCCTGAAAATTTCCACTCTTAAAAAAGTTCTTCACAAGGCGGTCTTCCAGCGAATGATACGAGATCGCCACAATACGCCCTCCCGTCTTCAGTAGCCGTAAACTTTGCTCCAAGGCATGTTCGATCACCTCCAGCTCACGGTTCACCTCAATCCGAATCGCCTGAAACACCCTCGCAACCGATTTGATCGTATGCGGTCCCTTCACAACAGCCTCAATCGCCTTGCGTAAATCCCCCGTAGATCGCAATGGCCGGCTTGCAACAATCGACCGGGCAATCTCACGGCTCTTCCGCTCCTCGCCCTTTTGATAAAGAAGATCCCGTAAGTACTCATAGGAGCCAAGATTTACAATCTCCTCCGCCGTTTTGCCCGTAAGTGCACTCATTCTCATATCCAGGGGACCCTCATGCATAAAACTAAATCCACGCTCCGGTTCTCGTATCTGATGGGTAGAAACACCAAAATCAAACAGAAACCCGGAAATCGTACCGTGCAATTCCGAAGGCAACAGCGTCTCCAGAAACTCAAAGTTTCCTCGGACCGGCCGAAAACGTGGATCATGATCGAGTCTGGCACACGCTGCATTCAGAGCTTCTTCATCCTGGTCCACGCCATAAACTTTGGCATCCGCGCTGCATCGATCCAGCAGTCTTGCCGTATGACCGCCGCCTCCAAGCGTTGCATCCACATATACTCCATGCGTATCGGTACAAAGGAAATCCATTGTTTCATCTGCCAGAACCGGAGTATGTGCGTAAAAAGTCTCCATTTCAGCTCCCTGGCTGAGAGTCATTACCAAGAACTTCTTCAAAAAGCTCTTCATACGACTCGGGACTCATATCCTCATCCAGTTTTTCGAGCTGATCCGGCGCCCAGATCTCGATGCGTTCTCCGCTCCCGATAAAAATGGCTGCGCTGTCGATAGAAGCATACTCCATCAACTGAGCCGATAATGGAATCCTGTGCTGGCCATCAAGCGTGACATCCTCCGCAAACCTCAAAAAATTTCGCTTCACCGTTCGCCCTTTCTTCGAAAAGCTATTGATGCGCGATAATTTCTCTTCGACCTGCTCCCATTCATCACCCGGGTACAAGTACAGACACGGCTCGAGACCTCGTAATAGTGTGAATCGCTCTCCTGCATCCGGATTGAGTGCCTTGCGCAACTTCGCCGGAAAGGCTACTCGACCTTTTGCATCGACACTATGATGATATTCACCTTTGAAGCTAGCCAAATCGGAGAGGTTAGTACATTCACGTAAGATTGCTAAATCGTGGCAGAAGCAGGGTTTGTAAAAATTCCCCACTTTTCACCACTTTCTACCACGAAAGTAACTTTTTGTATCTATATATGTCAAGAAAAAATTTACCCCTTCAAAAAGAATTCAAATACGGGCAACAATCGTCTATCTGTAACTCTATGAATGAGTTAGTGTCGGGTTGATGGAAGGGCTTTACAGGCTGAAAGTTCTTTTACGAAGCAAGATCAGTGCATCTCTCGGGTATCCTGAGAGTTTCTCACTAGAATGGTTAAAATCAGCTTAAAATCAGCTATTAATTAGTTTAAAATCAGCAAAATCAATAATGGTGGGAGAGTGTGGGGGAGATTTCTGGGAAAGGTGGGAGATCCTGCAAAGATGGGATAACCGGAGAGTGTGGAAAATCCTCTGAAGGTGGGAAAACCACGGAGGATGGGAGATCCTGCAAATTTGTGATAACCGGTGGAGGCACGAAATCCTGCGAAAGGATAAGAGGTATCCAGCGAATGCTGAATGTCATCCGGTGAACGGAGATTCCACGTTAAGCGTGCTATCTGGAAATCAGATCACCCGACGTGCACGCAAAAATCGTTTCGACCAGTAGCGATTGCTCAAATCAGAAATGGTAACACCCTGCGAAGTCGACGCATGCAAAAACCGTCCGTTCTGCATGGCAATACCCACATGCAGCACACCACGCGACGTCTCAAAAAAGATCATATCACCGGGGCGGATTCCCGAGCGACGCACCGATCGGCCTTCACGGATCTGATCCCGTGTGTGTCTGGGTAAACTCACACCAAAATACTCTTTGTACACCTCTCGGGTGAACGCGGAACAATCGATTCCGCGACGTCCAGCGCCACCCAATAGATACGGAGTTCCCCTCCAATCCCGGTGAGCATCCTGCAGAAGAACATCAACCCGATAACTGCGGGAACGGTTTTCGGAATCGAACGTCCTGCCGGACGTACCACAGCTTTGAAACAGAATCGCAGACAGCAAAAGAAACAGAACAACAAAAGGCAATCGAAATGGAGAGGACGGATTCAGTAGCGGCTTTTCCATGAAAACATTGGTAGAAACGGTATTTAAAATCGGTCAGAAAGTTTCCTAAATTCACCAAAGACTAGGCAAAATCGGAATCACTTTCAAGCCAAAATGGTTTTGGACATACCGAGCGATCACTTCTTAGAGAAACTGCTCGCCTCCGTACCACAAATCATCGTGATTCTGAGACTAGAAACCTTGACTCATTCTATGAAGCTTTTAGTGAACATTGACCATATTGCAACCTTGCGTAATGCACGAGGAGAGGGCTATCCGGATCCCGTGGAAGCAGCCTATGCCTGTGAAAATGCCGGCGCGTCCGGGATTGTGTTTCATTTGCGGGGTGATAGGAGGCACATTCGGGACGAAGATGTAACACGGTTGAAAGCCCACGTACGGGGTACGCTGGATTTTGAAATGGCGGCCACGGACGAGATGATTGGAATATGCACGGAGATCCAGCCAGACATCTGTACCCTGGTGCCAGAGGGGAGACTGGAACTTACCACGGAGGGTGGCCTGGCACTCACAGCCCTGGAGGAAGACTTTCGGGAGCGAGTTCTACCAAAACTCACAGACGCTGGGGTTCCTGTGAGTCTGTTCTTGGACCCTGTGCCTGCGGACATCGAAACTGCGGCTCGACTGGGGGTGTATGCTATCGAACTGCATACCGGCCCGTTTTCCAATGCACAAGATGAAACCATACGCAAAGAGGAGTTGGCCAGGCTTCGTACGGCTGCTGAATTGATACACTCTGCAGGAATGAAGGTCAACGCCGGTCATGGCCTCAACCTGCAGAATCTACCGAGGCTTATTGCTGAAGTTCCCCACCTCCATGAAATCAGTATCGGTCATGCACTGATCTCCCGCGCCGTATTCGACGGCCTCGAGAAAACCGTGCGTGCCTACCTGGCCATCCTGAACCACGGAACCGGGAATCATGGATAAGGAAACCAAGGCTCCGGATACCCCCCATCTTCAACCTCACCGTTCGGAATCTCATGGTTCAGAACCTCGTGGCTCGGAACCTCGTGGCTCGGAACCTCACCGTTCGGGGTACGTTGCAATTATCGGCAAACCCAATGCCGGTAAATCTACGCTCATGAACGCCATCCTGGGCACCAAACTCTCCATCACCACCCGCAAACCGCAAACCACGCGGCATCAAATTGTGGGCATCCACTCCGACGAAGACAGCCAGATCATTTTCTTGGACACTCCCGGCGTCATCACCCCGGAATACGAGTTGCAGAAAGCGATGATGGCGAGCGTGCAGCGGGCAAAAACCGACGCCGACCTTATTCTGTTCATCACCGATCCAACCGACTCTGTCCCGGGTGATGAGGTGATCGATCTGCTTCGCTCCATCCAAAAGCCGATGCTGTTGATCATCAACAAAACCGACAAAGCCCGTCCGGAACAGGTTGAAGCGCTGCAAACCTTTGTAGAAAAGGCGTTGCGTCCCAAAAACACGCTCAAAGTTTCCGCATTGCGACAGGATGGAATCGAATCGCTCATGGACGAGGTAAAACGCCATCTGCCATACGGACCTGCCCTCTATTCAAAAGAGGATCTCAGCGAGCACCCGATGCGATTCTTCGTAGCGGAATTCATTCGGGAACAGATCTTTTTGCTCTTTCACGACGAAATTCCCTACTCCTGTACAGTCGAAGTGATTCGTTATCAGGAGCAGGAAGACCTGGATCGCATTTCTGCGGACATCATTGTCAACCGAAAATCTCAGAAAGGAATGCTCATCGGCAAAGGTGGAAGCGCCATCAAACGCCTTGGAATTCAATCACGAAAGAGCATCGAAGCCTTCACCGGCCGACAGGCATTTCTGGAGCTGCACGTCAAAGTGCGTGAAAAATGGCGCGAAAAAGAGGGCTGGGTTCGCTCGCTCGGATATGGCGAATAGAAATTCTCAGGTGTAGGCATTACGGGGTGTGGGCATTACGGGGTGTGGGAATTTTTATGTGCGGAAACTGCCAGGTGTAAGAATCTCCATGTTTGTGAATTGCAAGCAGCATGAATTGCCAGGTGTAAGAATTTTTATGTGTGGAAACTGCCATGTGTGTGAATTACCATGTGTGTGAATTACAAGATGCAGGAATTGCCAGGTGTAAGAACGGCAAGGTGTAAGAATTACCAGTTATGGGTAGGGCTTCGGGTTGATGCGAGAGCCACTTACCTTGAGTGATGCGCACCCTGGCATTCGGGGATTGTGAACTCCAAGGGTATTCGGCTAGTGTGATGCGGGGGATGTGGTGTGAGGGATATGCGTTGAGGTTTTGGCAGATCAGTTTTCTCCTACTTCGAAGAGTGTCCATGGCCAAGTTTTGGGCACGGGGGCCTGGAAGAGCATCGTTTCTTTACGGGTGGGATGCTCGAGTTCAAAGCGATAGGATAGGAGCGCCAGGTTGCAGTTGTGACGGCTGCCGTATTTTGCGTCACCCGCGAGGGGGTGCCTGGCGTTCGCCAGCTGTACCCGAATTTGGTGCGGTCGCCCGGTTACGAGCGTCACCTCCAGCAGTGCGAACTCCCCGGACACGGCGATTCTCCGGTACAGCAGCTCCGCCCGCTTTGCGCCTGGCACGCCTTCCGAGACAACTTCCACCACGTTCGTCCCGCCATCCTTCCGCAGAAAATCCACCAGAACAGCGGACGGAGCTGGCACCCCCTCCACCACTGCCAGGTACACCTTCTTCACTGTACGCCGGCGGATCTGATCACTGAGTCGCGACGCGGCCTTGGATGTCTTCGCCAAAACCATCACCCCGGAAACATCCCGGTCTAGCCGATGTACCAGCCCCATAAACACATTCCCCGGTTTCTCGTCCCTCTCTTTCAAAAAATTTTTTGCCACCGTGAGGATGTCGGGCCGTCCGCTGAAATCCTCCTGCGACAGCAAGCCCACTGGTTTAGAAACAACCAAAAGATGATTATCTTCGTAAAGGATCGGAAATGGGGGCTTCATACAAATGGAGGCTTCATACAATGGCAACTTCGTTATACAATGGTAACTTCGTTTCTGCGTTGATGTTTGTGATAGTGGCCTGGCTCAGCAGTGAATCACCAAATGAAAATCAGTAGTATCAATATCGACAGGAAACAGCACGATATCAATGATGGATCCTGAGTAGGTCGAACAATATCGAACAATCTCGAACGATATCGAGCAACAACGAACAAGTTGGAATCTGAACTAAGGCCAGGCATCCCTGCATCCCGGTGTCACAACTACGCAGAACTCCCGCAAGCCGAAATCCCTGCACAAGTCCACAAAGCATCCGCATCAACCCGAACCCAAATCCACCCACGCAAACCTAAAACCAGCGCCCTTTTGCAAGTCGAGCAAACAGAACCCATGCAGCAGGCTCAAGAAGATCCGAAAACCAAGCTGAGCCTCCACGAGAAGATCGCGAATTTACCGATGCAGCCGGGGGTGTATCAATTTTTCGACAAGGAGGGGCGGCATCTCTATATCGGTAAGGCAAAACGGCTGCGGCCACGTGTGCAGTCGTACGTGCGGGAATCGGCGGATCATGCCGAGCGCATCCGGCTTATGGTGTCGAAGATCCGGAACGTAGAGGTGATTGTGACCGATTCGGAGGGCGAGGCGCTTATTTTGGAGAATCAGCTGATTAAGGAGCACCAGCCACGGTACAATGTGATGTTTCGCGACGATAAGACCTACCCTTATATCTGCCTGACGCGAGAGGATCGGCCGAGGGTTTACCCGACAAGGGTGTTTCGGCGTGATGGGAGTAAATATTTTGGCCCGTATGATCATGTTGGGCATATGCGGCGCATGCTGGAGATGATTCGCAAGACGTTTGGGCTGTGTACGTGTGCGGTGTCGGCCAAGACGATTGATCCAACGCGCGGGGTGCCGAAGTGGCATACCTGTTTTAACGATTATATTCGGAATTGTTCAGGGGATGATCCGGAAGAGTTGTACCGCGAAACGATGAAGAAGGTGGAGCGGCTACTCGGCGGCCGGACGGAGGCGTTGATCCGTGATATGAAGGAGGAGATGTCGATCGCTTCGGACGCGATGCATTATGAAGAGGCGGCGCTGTTGCGGGATGGGATTGAGTCGCTGATGCGGTACAATCAGAAGATGAAGATGGTGGATAGCAGCCAGGTGAACAGGGATCTGTTTGCGGTGGAGATCGAGCCGGAGCTGAACGAGGCGTGTGGGGTGTTGTTCAAGATTCGTGAAGGGAAGCTGATTGGACGGTTTCACCGGTTGATGAAGAATGCGGCTGACCGGAGCCGGGCTCAGTTGATTCAGTATTTCATGGAGGATTACTATACGAGCCAGGATGCGGAGGCGATTCCCGATGAGGTGTTTGTGAGTGATCTGCCGGAGAATTCCGATCCGCTGATCGATTACCTGGCGGAGCAGCTGGGGCGGAAGGTGGTGCTGCATCTGCCGAAGATCGGGGAGAAGAAGCAGTTTGTGGAGATGGCACTTCGGAATGCGCGGCACAAGCTTGGGGAGCGGATTTTGGAGAAGCAGAAGCAGGAGAAGACGCGGATTCCGATGGCCGTGCAGGACTTGAAGACCTATTTGCATTTGCACCGGCTGCCGCGCAGGATCGAGTGTTTCGATAATTCGAATATTCAGGGGTCGGATCCGGTGGCCTCGATGGTGGTGTTTGTGGATGGGCAGCCGCGAAAATCGGCGTACAAGCGGTTTATGATTAAGACGGTGGAGGGGCCGGATGATTTTGCGTCGATGAAGGAGATTGTGAAGCGACGATACAGCCGGGTGATGCGGGAGGGGCAGCAGGCGCCGGATTTGATTCTGATTGATGGGGGAAAGGGGCAGTTGAATGCAGCATTGGAGGCGTTGCGGGAGATTGGATTTGAGGGGCAGTGCGAGGTGGCGGGGCTGGCGAAGCGATTGGAGGAGGTTTTTTTGCCGGGGAGGATGGATGCGGTAATGATTCCGAAGGTTTCGCCGGCGCTGAAGTTGTTGCAGCGGGCGAGGGATGAGGCGCACCGGTTTGCGATTACGTTCCATCGGGAGAAGCGGCGGAAACGGACATTGCAGACGGAGTTGACGTCGATTGAGGGGGTTGGGGTGAAGACGGCCGAGAAGTTGTTGAAGGAGTTTGGGTCGGTTCAGGCGGTGCGTGAAGCGTCGCGGGAGGAGCTGGAGCGAGTGGTGTCGAAAAAAATTTCGGAGGCCATACAATTTCATTGGAAGAGTGATCGTTGACCCGATATATTGCCGGTACATTGGAATGATTTGACGGTATTCTTGGTTTATTATTTAGTTGCGGTCGGACGGCTCGTGACTCAATAAAAAATCAAAGAGAAGGAGACATATGGTACTCAAAAAAACAAAAAATTTACCTGCACGCTATCAGGACCTGAAAGATCAGGAACTGGTTCATCTGTATCGGAAGAAAGAGGACCAGCTTGCGTTTCAGGAGTTGCTAAATCGTCATCAGACCAAGATCTATTCATACATTTTTAGCATGGTCCGCAATGAGGAAGTGGCCAATGATATCTTTCAAGACACCTTTACAAAGGTGATCACGAAAATGGATGAGACGTACGATGAGCAGGGAAAGTGGATTGCCTGGGTGATGAGAATCGCACACAATGCCACGATCGATCACATCCGAAAGCAGAAACGATTTGTGGATGTTAGCGGGGCGACCGACGACGATTCCAAAGATGATTTCTATGACCGCCTTGAGGATGAATCTGCCATCGATCAGCAGACACAGTTGGAGATGGACGAATCCGCAAGTGAGTTGATGAAGTATATCGCAGAGTTGCCGGAAGAGCAGCGAACCGTGATCATGCTTCGTCACTACTACGAAATGCCATTCAAAGAGATTGCAGAGCTCACAAACGTCTCGATTAATACAGCACTTGGACGAATGCGATATGCTCTTATCAATCTTCGAAAAATGTTTGAAGAAAATCATACAACACAAACCAAAAGCGTATGAATGAAAACGATACAGACCTAATACGATATATTTACGACGAGATGGACCCCACCGAACGTATGATGTTCGAGAGGAAGTTAGAAAGGGATGAGAATCTGCTCATTGAAGTTGAGACGTTAAAGCATACTAGCGGTAAACTGTCCGACTTGCCGGAAGTGAGTCCTCCGGATTTTTTAATTCAAAACATCGTGCAGCTTTCTGGTTCAAAAGGGGGAAGCGGGTTTTCTTTCTCCTATACACTGATGGCGGCAATGGTGCTATTTACGTTCTCAGCCAGCTATTTAATGTTGGATACTGAAAACCGGTTTTCATTCTTGGGGGCATTTGACAATGCGTCACAGGAGCAGGTAGATGGGGTTGCAAAATCTTCGACCGGCGCTCTCCCGGAGATGCAACCGTGGGTAGACTACAACGAAGTATTGTATCTGGATCAGGGTTCTGCGACGGCTTCAAAACAGGATTCTATATTCCGCCAGTTACAGCCATCTATGGGACCTGTGCCTGGAACAATGAGGGATCGATTCTTTAACTCAGACGTGGTTTTGACCGGCAGTTCAAATTAATGGTTGTCGGAAAACCAAGGGTTGCCCACGTTAGAAACGGGAGAATGTGAATAACTATTTTTGATTAGCGAAAGTGGAGGCGCTATATTCTCTTTCTTTCAACAATCGACATCATCGATGTGTTTACATTCGTGCATTCAATCCTGTTTTTTAGTTTATGGGTAAAATCATCTCAGTTGCGAACCAAAAGGGTGGTGTTGGAAAAACAACCACTTCCATTAATTTGGCAGCTAGTCTTGCGGCACTTGAGCATAGTACACTTGTTATTGATATCGATCCTCAAAGTAATACGACCAGTGGTGTTGGCATTGAGCCCAAATCCGTCACTAGTTCCATCTATGAGGTGATGGTCGGAGGTACCGAAATTCGCGATGCAATCCGGGAAACAGAAGTACCTTATCTGCAGATTGTTCCCTCTCACATCCATCTGGTGGGTGCCGAAATCGAGATGATCGATCGGGAACATCGGGAGAGAATTCTCAAAAAAGCATTGGAAGAGGTTGCAGATGACTACGATTTTGTCATTATCGACTGTCCGCCCTCTTTGGGATTGCTTACGATCAATGCACTAACGGCATCCAATAGTGTTTTGATTCCTGTTCAATGCGAGTATTTTGCACTAGAAGGGCTGGGGCAGTTGCTTAATACCATCAAAATCGTGCGTCAGCATCTGAATACATCACTCGAGATCGAAGGAGTTCTTCTCACGATGTATGATACGAGAACAAGACTTTCGGATCAGGTTGCCCAGGAGGTGAAACGCTATTTTGATTCCCGGATGTTCAACACCATTATCACGAGGAATGTACGTCTGGCGGAGGCACCCAGCTTTGGGAAACCAGCGTTAATGTATGATGCTACCTCTACTGGAGCGCAGAACTATCTTGCGCTGGCACGGGAACTGATCCATCGAAACCGAAAACTATTCCGGGATAGTCCTGTACTTGCAGGGTAGATTACGGACATAATTTGATATGAAGAAAAAAGTATTGGGTCGCGGTCTTGGTGCCTTTTTTCCCGATTATCATGAGAATCAGGGCGCAGGAGATATGGCCGGAAACCGTGCAGAAATAGAGGGGTTAAATAATCCCGATGCCACGGACTCAACAGGTGCGACTTTGGCCGGAGGAGCTTCGTCTGGAACTTCCTCATCTGGAGCTTCCCCGTCTGGTGCATCCACCGTTCTACTTGATCCTGCCGAGAAAGTGAATACTGTGCTGATGATTCCCGTACAACATATTCGGGCCAATCCTCATCAGCCACGTACCGAATTCAAAGAAGAAGCTCTTGAGGAGTTGGCTGCATCCATCCGGGAACATGGTCTGATTCAGCCGGTGACGGTTCGTTATCTGGGGTCCAAACGGTTTGAACTGATCAGCGGGGAGCGAAGATTGCGGGCATCAGGTCTCGCAGGATTGGAAGAGATTCCAGCCTATATCAGGGAGGCAGATGATGAGCAGATGATCGCGTTTGCCCTCATAGAGAATATTCAACGAGAGGAGTTACACCCACTGGAGATTGCCATGGGGTACCAGAGGCTGATTGAGGAGTGCGGATATACCCAACAGCAAGTTGCTGAACGGGTAGGAAAGAATCGAACAACGGTCACGAATACAATTCGTCTTTTGCAGCTCCCCGACTTTATTCTTGCTTCGCTGCGTGACGAGCAGATTACATCCGGTCATGCACGTGCGTTGATTACGCTGAAAAACAGATCAGAACAGCTGCAGGCGCTTCGCCAGATTGTTCGTAAAAGCCTTTCTGTACGTCAGACGGAGGACCTGGTTCGTCAAATGACAAATGGTACTGCTTCGAAAAACGGCAAAAAACCTGTGCAAATAAACCCATTTTTACAAAGTATTGAAAAGAACCTCCGACGTCAGCTTGGAACGAGGGTGGAACTGAAAAGCAAACAGCAGGGTGGTGAGATACGCATCGAGTACTATTCGGACGAAGACCTCGAACGCATTCTTTCCCTGCTTGATGATAACAATTGATGAGCTCTGGGCGGTACTCATACCCCCTTTTGCTACTCCTTTTTTGGATAGGGTTGGGCACGCTTCAGTCCTGCGATGAACTATTTGCTCAGAATCCGGATCGGAACCAAAATCAGCCCGTTTCTTTTTCTGAACCCGATCCCTTACCTGAACCCGAT
>PZPG01000011.1:0-1302 GCA_003045995.1 Bacteroidota bacterium | reverse complement strand
CCCGATGATGTTTTTTTCCGTTCGTTGATGGTGCCTGGGTGGGGGCAGGTGATCAATGATCAATCATGGAAAGTTCCCGTGATTGCCGGCGCATTGGCAGGGGTTGCCATCTACAGTGTATACCTCGATCGTGAATATCGTGATTATCGGGCTGCGTTTTACAATGCCTCCCGGCCCGATAGTGATGAGAAATTTGGACCAACCCCGACCGATCTCATCAATGTGAATATCAACCAGCTCCGAAGCAATCGAAACACTCTCCGAAACAGACGAGATTTTATGATTGTCATGTTCGGAGCCGCTTACCTATTGCAGGGAGTCGACGCCTACGTCTATGCACACATGCGATCCTTTGATGTATCGGATGATTTATCCATCGCTCCGTCGATCCGGCCGGATATTCTGGCTTCCAACACGCCGGGCGTGACGTTGCGTCTGGATTTTTATTCGCGAAAATAGAATCTTTTGTCCATCAACCCGAACGCAGTTCCCACAGATATGATCCAGCCGCCCCATCATCCCGAGTCCCCCCATCACTCCGACCACCCTCATCATTCCGAGCCCCCTCATCCACCCGAGACTTTTGAACGGGACGAAAACGACGACCTATGGAGTATTTTTAAAATCATGGGGGAGTTTGTGGATGGGTATGATACGATGATGAAAATTGGTCCTTGTGTTTCGATTTTTGGATCTGCACGGATGACCGAAACCAATAAATACTACGAAATGGCTCGTGAAACGGCGGTTAAAGTAGCCTCTCACGGGTTTGGTGTGATTACTGGTGGCGGCCCCGGAATTATGGAGGCAGCCAACCTTGGAGCGAATCAGAGTGGGGGGAAATCGGTCGGGCTTAGTATTGATCTGCCCTTTGAGCAGGAAACGAATGCCTATGTACAGCGTCGGTATGATGTGAAATTCAAGTATTTTTTTGTTCGCAAGGTGATGTTCGTAAAGTACGCACAGGCATTTATCGTATTTCCGGGCGGGTTTGGCACACTGGACGAGCTTTTCGAGACGTTGACTCTCATACAAACGCATAAAATCGACCGAATTCCGATTGTCCTCGTGGGTACCGAGTATTGGGCAGGTTTGTACAAATGGTTGCAGGAACGGCTGGCCAATGAGTTTTTCATTAATAAGGAGGATCTGGAACTCTTTATGATGACAGACAATTGTGATGAGGCAGTGAAATTTGTGTGTGAGTTCTACCGAAGCAAAACACCATCCCCGAATTTTAAGTTTTGATGCAGTTAGAAATCGGTTGATAGAGGATGTATGGAAGTGAGCAGCGATGTGAGC
>PZPG01000044.1:3966-16556 GCA_003045995.1 Bacteroidota bacterium | reverse complement strand
CTGGAAGCAAGCTACGGAGCCATCCATCGTCGTCAGCCGAGGTAGAACCGGTTGGTGGTGATGTGGAGTGCTCCCCAAATGTTGGGCCACAGGGTAAGTGAACTGGTCATTTATTAGGAAGGTAGTCCCATCACCCCATATACGGGTACCTCCACTCCGTCGGCGACACCTTCGCCTCCTTGATCGCCCGCGCCGACAACCACCGCAGCAAATTGATTACACTCCCTGCCTTGTCATTTGTACCCGACTTCCGCGATCCCCCAAACGGCTGCTGATTCACAACCGCCGCCGTCGGCTTATCATTAATATAAAAATTCCCGGCGCTAAACCGGAACCGATCCGCCATCTGCTTCACCACATAGCGGTTCCGCGCAAAAATCGCACCGGTCAAAGCAAACGGCGACGTCCGATCGCACAAATCCATCGTCTCCTCGAACTGCTCGTTCGGATACACATACATCGTCAGCACCGGCCCGAAAATCTCCTCCCGCATCGTCACAAAATCGGGATTCGACGTGCGAATTAGCGTCGGCTCCACAAAATATCCCTTCGAATCATCCGACCCACCACCTGCAAGAATCTCCGCCTCATCCGACCCACGCGCCATCTCGATATACGAGGTGATCTTATCAAACGCCTTCCGGCTAATCACCGCCGTCATAAAATTCGAGAAATCCTCCACATCGCCCATCGAGATCTTCGCAACCTCCTCCAAAAATCGCTCCGTAAACGCCTCAGCAAGCGACTCTGGCATATATATCCGCGAGGCCGCCGAACACTTCTGCCCCTGATACTCATACGCCGCCCGCAACGCTGCCACCACGAGCTCCTCCACGCCGGCACTCTCATGCGCAAAAATAAAATCCTTGCCGCCCGTCTCGCCAACCACCCGAGGATACGTCCGATACCGGTCGATATTTTCCCCAATCGTCCGCCACAAATGGTTAAACGTGCCCACCGATCCGGTAAAATGCAACCCAGCCAAATGCTCACTCGCCAGCGCCGGATCCCCCACATCCGCCCCTAGCCCCGGCAAAAACTGAATCACCCCGTCCGGCAACCCCGCCTCCATCAAAATCTTCATGAAAAAATAGTTCGAATACACCGCCTCCAGCGATGGCTTCCACAACGCCACATTCCCACACATTGCCGGCGCCGACGGCAAATTCCCCGCAATCGCTGTAAAATTAAACGGACTCACCGCAAACACAAACCCCTCCAGCGGCCGATACTCCACGCGGTTCCAGATCCCATCGGGTGAATGCGGCTGATCCCCCATAATCTTCGCCAAATACCACGCATTAAACCGCAAAAAATCCGCCAGCTCGCCCACCGCCTCGATCTCCGACTGGTACGGCGTCTTCGACTGCGCCAGCATCGTCGCCGCATTCATCGTGTACCGATACGGCCCCGTCACCATATCCGCCGCCCTCAAAAACACCGCTGCACGCTCCTCCCACGGCAAATCCGCCCACTCCCTCTGCGCCCGCAACGAAGACTCAATCGCCATCTTCACCTCCTTCTCCCCGCATAAATGCACCCGCCCCAACACATGCCCGTGATTATGCGGCATCACCACCTCCTCCACACGATCCGTCCACACCTCCTTCCCGTCAATGATCGCCGGAATCTCCAGCACCTCGCCCTTCAGCCTCGACAACTCCTCCTTCAACGCCTCCCGCTCCGGCGTCCCCGGCGCATAACTCAAATACGGTTCATTTTTTGGTTCCTCGACACGAAAATAGGCATTCGACATAGTAAGCTCCTTTTATGATAGATCTGTTTGGATGAAAAAATACTGACAGGGCGCCCGAAAGAAACCCCATTTTTGGGTTCTCCATTTTTGGGTTCGGGTTGATGCAATTCCTCTGTCTCCCTCGTCAAATATACGGCATCATCAACAAGATTGCAGGATCAGGTTTTGGTTCGGGTTGATGGGAGAGCCACCTCGCCCGCGCACAGAAAACAGGACCTGGCACAGGTTCATCCGCTTGCGTCCGTCCGGATGCGGAACCGATCATCCCGATAAAAGCGCTTTTTTGAATAGAATAAATTTATATCCAAAAAAAGATGAAAAGCCTAAAAAAACATTGCAATAAAGATTAAACACATAGATATTTTAGGCGTGCGATGATGAGTGCTGGATGTGTGCAAAACGCTATCGGCCCTCCGAACTCGAACCTCAAGCAAAAATAATTTACAAATACTACAACCTACGAACACTACAATTTACAAACACATACAACCCACATACTTATGGAAGAGTTTATACAATCCGCAGAGTACACTAAATTTATTATCGACAACCTATGGATCCTGGTGGCAGCCGTCCTGGTTCTGATGATGCACCTTGGATTTGCCACCGTAGAAAGTGGTTTCACGCAATCTAAAAATGCCGTCAATGTGATCTACAAGAACGTTTTTATCCTGTGCACCGGCATTCTTATCTATGCACTGCTTGGGTTTCAGCTGATGTACCCGGGCGATTTTAACGGGTTTCTCGGGTTTGGCGGTTTTGGGATCGGCGTGGATCCTGACGACCCCGTGAACATGTTTACACCCGCCTATGGCCTCGATATGACTATTTACACCGATTTCATTTTCCAGGCGATGTTCGCGGCAACCGCTGCGACGATCGTGTCGGGATGCGTCACCGGGCGGATCAAATTGCCTGCCTTCATGATTTTTAGTGCGATTCTGGTGGCGTTCTCCTATCCGATCACTGGCAGCTGGCACTGGGGTGGTGGCTGGTTGAGTGAGATGGGCTTTTACGATTTTGCCGGCTCTACGCTGGTGCACGCAGTGGGCGGTATTGCAGGACTCGCGTGTGTTATCTTGCTTGGCCCGCGTACCGGAAAGTATCGCGACGGAAAAGTGTTTGCGATCCATGGCCACAACATTCCGCTTGCTACTGTGGGTGTGTTCCTTCTTTGGGTGGGATGGTTTGGATTTAACGGCGGTTCGGTTCTGAGTGCTGATCCCGTGAACGTTTCCTACGTCTTTGTTACGACCGCTTTGGCTGCCTGCGCTGGTGCACTTGGCTCGATGATTACCACGCAACTTACCATGAAGAGTCTGGACGCCCCGATGGCGCTGAACGGTATTTTGGCGGGCCTTGTGGGGATTACCGCCGGCGCCGACACGGTTTCGATCCTTAGCGCTGTGGCCATTGGCTTCATCGCGGGAATTATGGTTGTGTTTGCGATCCTTATGTTCGACCGTCTGCGCATCGACGATCCGGTGGGTGCAATTTCAGTGCACGGGGTTTGCGGGATCTGGGGTACGCTTGCTGTGGGAATCTTCTCCGCCGAGCACTCGTTCCTCACGCAGCTCATCGGTGTGTCGGCAATCTCTGCATTCACCTTCGTCTTCTCGTTCGCGGTTTTTGGCATCATCAAAGCGACGATGGGCGTTCGGGTTTCTCCGGAGATCGAGTCCGACGGTCTGGACATTGCAGAGCATGGAAACCAGGCATATCCAGATTTCTCCCCGGTGAAAACCTCGGAGCTGGGCGCCTTCTAAGAGGCTTTTAACCTCATTTGCAGGCCGGCTTTCTTGCCGGCAACCACCTTTCCTCGTGGGCGGGCTTGCAGATCTTCAGATTTGTGTGGATCGTAGTTCTGGCAAGTCCGCAAGTTGGTTGACAACATCAAGAGCTTGTTTGCCCTCATCGGCAGGCAGGCTCTTTTTTTGTCTTCTTGTCGGTTTTCATGGTTTCGGGTTGATGCAAGAGCACTTCGCTCCGAACGAATCGTCCATAACGTACCCCATCAATACGAGTACAGCATTACCGCCACAAAGTGCGCTGATGTTCCGGCCAACACAAACAGATGCCACACAAAATGCGTGTAGGCTCGTCGTGGCATGGCGTAAAAGATCACACCCAGTGTATACGCTGCACCGCCAATCACAATCCACACTAGCCCCATCGGATCGATCGATTCATACAGCGGCTTAATGGCAACAACAATCAGCCACCCCATGAACAGATAAAACGCCACGTAGATCCGTTCGTGTGTGATTCCTGTGACAATTTTGAGGGTAATTCCGCCGATAGCGCAGGTCCATATCAACCCGAACATAATCCAACCAAAGGTTCCGTTCAGAACACCCAGGGTAAACGGCGTGTAGGAGCCGGCAATGAGCAAAAAAATAGCGATGTGATCGATCATCTGAAAGATCTCCTTCAAACGGCCTTCGCGCAGGGAGTGGTACAGAGTCGAGGAGAGGTACAAAATGACGGCAGACAACAGAAACAAACTTACGCCGGCAAGGATCAGCGGGCCGGTTTTGGCCGACACGTAGGAGATCACGAACGGCGTACTTACCAGCGCAGCAAGCAACCCGATTCCATGGCTAACCGCATTGGCGATCTCCTCCTGTGGAATCTGCTTGGGTGTGTCTTTTTTGCTGAAAAATCTTGCCATCTTCGTTGGGAGTTACAGTTGTTTTCGGGTTGATGCGATGTGCTCTTTCGCACTTGCAACCTTAAAGGACTTTACTGCATCTGATTGCGCCCCGGGCCGTCACAATGCAGTCCAGGGCATCAAATTGCAACCTTGGAGCAATACAATGCAGTCCAGGGCACCAAACTGCAGCCCGGGACATCACAATGCAGCCCAGGGCACCAAACTGCAGCCCGGGACATCACAATGCAGTCCAGGGCATCAAATTGCAACCCGGGACATCACAAATCAGCCCGGGACATCACAACACGGCCTCACCATCAAACTCAGTCCATCAGGCCCTGGAGATCCGTGCTGCCAGGGATTCAAAGGCGGAGTAGAGAACAGGCACAACTACCAGCGTTAAAAAGGTGGCAAATGTGAGGCCGCTGATGATGGCGGTTCCCATTGGTCCCCAGAAGGCGGTGCTTTCGGATCCCAGCTGGAAATTGGGGTCGAAATTCACAAACAGGTTCACAAAGTCGATGTTGATTCCGAATGTGAGCGGTACGAGTCCCAAAATGGTGGTAGCCGCTGTGAGGAGCACAGGTCGGAAACGAATCAGTCCGGCTTCCAGGATGGCATGCCGCTTGGCTAGGCCTTTTTCGGTGAGTTGTTTCACGTAATCCAACAACACCACGTTGTTTACACATACGATTCCGGCCAGCGAGATCACGCCGATAAAAGTCATCAGCCCGAAGGGTGTTCGGGTAAGAATGAGGCCCAGCAGAACCCCGATGAGGCTCAGCCCAACGGCGGTCATGATGATGAGTGGGGAGATGACATTGTTGAATTTTGCCAGCATGATGAGAAAGATGAGGGAGAAGCCGATCAGCAGTGCCACGCTCAGGAAGCCAAAAGCCTCTGCCTGCTCCTCATTTTCACCTGTGTAGCTCATTCGGTATCCATTTGGAAGAGTTGCTTCGTACTCCTTCAGGAATTCCTGCGCTGCGGCAAAGACTTCCGGACCACTAAATCCGGGAGCTGCTTGTCCCTCGATGGTGGCAGTTCGTTGCAGGTCCACCCGGGTGATCGATCCGAGACCCACATCTTCGGTGAAGGTAGCGATGGCGGAAAGGGGGACAGCTGCTCCCATGGGATTGCGAATGGTGAGATTCCGCAGGCTTTCGAGTTCGCGTCGGTCTTCCGGCCGCAATCGCAACACAATATCATACTCATCCTCGCCATCCCGCCATTTGCCGGTTTCCAGCCCGTTGTTTGCAATTCGAACGGTCTGAGCCACATCCAGCATACTCAGTCCAAGGCGGCTGGCTTTTTCGTAATCCACCTCAATGCGGTATTCCGGAAGCCCGCCGCTCACGTTGTTTTTTACATCCACAAGCCCTGGAACGGCCTGCGACACGGAGGCCTCCCGCATTAGTTGCGTCACCTCGCGGGAGATCCGAACGATCTCATCAAAATCCTGGCCCGACACTTCGATGTTCACCGGCGCACCGGTGGGCGGTCCCTGCTCCTCTCCTTCAATCTTGATGAGTATGTCGGGAATATCACGCACGACATCACGGATCTTGGTCATGGTTACAGAGGAAGACTCTTTTCGATCACCAAATTCGATCAGATTCAGGGTGAGGCGGGAGCGTTCCGGGCTCGCTCCGATAGCGCCGCCTGAGAGCGGATCACCGCCAACCCCCACATTGGTTTGGATGTTTTCGATGTTGTCCCGGACGGCATCATCCTGGTCGATGAGCGCGTAGAGTCGGGTTTGTACGTCCTGTGCAATCCGGTTGCTCTCTTCGATGTTCATTCCGATCGGGCCTTCGAGATCGATGTTAATTCGGTTGGGGTCGGTGGATGGGAAAAATTCAACGCCAGTGGGCGCACCGCCAAAAAGCATGAAAATAGCGAAAAAGGTTCCCATGACGGTATTGAGCATCATCGACCGGTTGTCGGTAAGCAGAAGTGGTTTGCGGGAGCGACGGAGCATCCCCATCAACCCGACCAAAATAATAAATGAGGGGGCCGAGAGAATGACGATCCAGGTTTGCAGGTCGATTTCGCGGAAAAAAGAGAGGGAACCCAGCAGAATCACGATGAATGCGAGGACGTACAGGCCGGTTTTTACCGAGATCATTCGTCCAAGGAAGATGGTTTCGATGGTATGAATGAGGACACCTAGGGCTCCGGCGCCGCCTGCAATGCCTGCAAGAAGGAGTAGGAAGGAGCCGGCAGGAGAGAAAAGAGATACCAAGCCGCCCAGGATTGCCAGGATGAGTGCCAGAGTAAGACTTCCGAGGGAAAGAGTGTTACGTAATAGTGCATGCTTGACGGAGTAATCACGCTTGAGGAAGTTGCGTAGCATCGCTTTGTAGTAGACCAGGACTCGCGGAATGAGTACACCGGTAAAGTACGCGGAGGATGGTTGGACGAAGAATCGGAACGTGAGATAAAAGAACACGATGGTAAGTAGCGTTACCACCAGGGTGATGGCGTTGGCCGCTCCGATGGCGATGAGCAGGAAGAGTAGACCTCCCCAGAGGATGCCTTTGACCAGGGTGGATCGTTCGGGTTTTTCTTCGTGATCCAGGCGTACCAGATAGCCGGTGAGGACCGGGTAGAGAACGAGCGCCACAAACAAGGAGGACAGCAGCACGATGATAAGCGTGAGTGGCAGGTAGCCCATGAACTGCCCGATAATACCGGGCCAGAAGGTCATCGGGATGAAGGCAGCGAGGAGGGTGGCGGTGGCCGCGATGAGTGCATAACCGACCTCGTCCGTGGCCAGTTTGGCAGCTTCGAATCGGCTGTATCCCATTTCGCGGTAGCGGTAGATGTTTTCGACCACCACAATGGAGTTGTCCACCAATAGCCCAAGCGCAATAATAAGACTAAACAGAATCACAAAGTTGGCGGAGTAGCCGAGCACACCGAGGACAATAAACCCAACGAAGATCGAGATGGGTACAGCAGCACCCACGAGCAGGGCATTTCGAAGCCCCAGAAAAAAGACAAGAACCAGAACAACAAACAGCATCCCGCTGATGATGCTGTTTTCGAGGTCCGAGACCAGTTTGCGCACATCCTCACTCGTATCTCCGGTGATGATGACGCTGGTACCCGCTGGCACTGTAAATCCTTCGACCACGTCCACCACGCCCTCCACGGTGTCCAGAATGTTCACACCCGGCCGTTTTTTGATGTTCAGGCTGATCACCTGGTTGTCGCGGATCTGTTCGTCGGGGAGATCGGTAAGCCCACCGTTTTCATCGACTTTGTAGGCCCGTAGCCGTGCGTAACTTTCCCGCTCCTGAAATCCAAACTGCACATCGGCCACGTCTTTCATGTACACCAGACCGGGACCCGCCTTTTCCCCCATTGGCCGCGCAACCACCACATTTTCGATCTCCCGAGGATGGTCGAACTCGCCACTCACCCGTACCAGGTAGTTCAGTCGCTCCACATCTACGGTTCCGCCCGGGATGGTCAGGTTTCGGGTCTGTAGCGCATTGATGATCTGCCCAAAGGAGAGGCCATAGCCTTCGAGTCGTTTCAGATCCACATCCAGCTGAACCTCACGCTCGATTGTTCCCACAAGCTCGACTTCGCGGATTCCCGGCACTGTTTCGATCTGATCCTGCAGCGATTCGGCTACATCGGTGAGGGTGGATATGGGATACTCTGCCGCCAAATTCACCGTCACGATCGGCAGGTCTTCAATGTCAATCTCGATGATGATGGGATCCTCCGCTTCCGGTGGTAGTGAGCTTTTTGCCAGATCCACACGCTCACGTACTTTTTGGCTCGCCAGGTCGATCGACACATCCAGATCAAACTCAATGACTACACTGCTCACGCTCTCCGTCGTCGTGGAGCGGATCTCCTTTACACCCGACAGTCCCTGCAATTCACGTTCAATGGGCTGAGTAATCAGAGACTCCATGTCGGTGGGCGAGATGCCAGGATAGATCGTATTTACGATAAAAATGGGAATCTCGATCGACGGTTGCGACTCTTTCGGGATCGTTACATAGCTGTACGCACCGGCGACAATCAGGATCACCGTGAGAATAATAATCACGGTTCGGTTTTTAAGGGTGAGTTCCGTTAATTTCATGGGTTGATGATTTCCTGTGGGGTGATTTCCTGTGGGGTGATTTTTTTCTTGATTTTGGCCACAATGACTGAACGATGACCGCCACTACAGCACTACGGTTGCCGGTTTAGAACATTCAGTTCATCGCCAAGGCTAAGGATCCGCGTCCCCGTCACCACGACCTCGTCCCCCTCGGTAAGTCCATCCGTAATCTGAACCAGTGACCCAGACGTAAGCCCGGTCTGAACCGGAACCAGTGACGCAATTTTTACACCATTCACCTCTTGCGCAACAAACACGGATGTACCGGTTTCGTTTCTCAAAATCGCATTACGCGGAATCACAATCGCGTCCGCAATCGTGGCTCGCTCGACAAGCAACCCTGCAATCATATCGGGTTTCAGCAGACCGTCTCGATTCTCCAATTCCACCTCAATTGTGAATGTCCTTGTATCCGGATCGATCACCTGTCCTACAAAACTAACCTCTGCGTCCAACACCCCGAGTCCGCTCATAGGTAACTCCACCTGCACGGTCGTCCCCGTACTCAGATCGCTCGCATACATCTCCGAAATCCCCGCCTTGATCCGCAATTGATTCGTATTCACCAGGCGAACTACCGGCATCCCCGGATTGATCAACTCTCCACGGCGTACCATCCGCTCCTCTACCCGACCCCGAAACGGAGCAGCAATCTTCACATCCTGCAGCTGCTTTTCTGCCAAATTACGCTGTGCCGCCGCCTGATTGTACTGTGCCCTGGCGCCCTGAATATCCTGCGTACTTACAATCGAATCTGCATATAATGCTTCAAGCCGTTCCAGCGTACTCGCGGCCAGCTCAAATCCCGCCACGGCCGCTTCATACTGAGCCTTCACCAGCCGGTCGTCCAGCTGTGCCAGCGCATCTCCCTTCTCAACAACCTCCCCCAAATCGCGAATCGACAATACCCTCCCCGAAGTCTCCGAAGAAACCACCGCATCATCAATCGCCTCGACCGTTCCTGTCGTGCGAATTCGATCGGTAAAATCATTCGACTCAACGATTACCGTTTCCACCGAAACAATGCGGTTTGTGCTGCGCGGGTTACTTGGGCTACCCGAGACAACTTCCTGCCCGGCAACGACTGCTTGTCCTTCCACCACTGCTTGCCCCTCGACCACTACTTGTCCTTCCACAACTTCCTGCCCCGCATCCTGCTCTGGCCCTCCGCACGAGATGACAAACATCAACCCGAGAAAACCAATCACAAAAACCCGTGTAACCGGCATAAATGAAGAAAACAACGAAGAAAACAGCGTACTAAATAACCTGGAAAACGGAGTAAACAAGGATAGCATAAGCATTCGAAATGAGTTAAGGATGGTTGAAATGCGGTTCATAACAGAAAGAAAAAAGGTTCGGGTTGATGGAATTCATTCAAGGGTTGGTCCATTTGCATGGGTTGGTCAATCTGCACGGGTGGTTCAATCTGCATGTGTCAATCAATCCGCAAGAATCGGCTCACCCGTCGCCTTTGCATAGCGGCTTAGTGCGGTCTTCAAATCAAACACGGCAACAGAATAGTTCAGCCGGCTCTGATCCAGCAGCGATGATGCCTGACGCTCCTGCAACGGTGTCCCGGCGCCCTCCTGCAAACGCTTCATTGCAAACTCATAATTCATTTGCGCCTGCTCCAGGTTACGCTCCTGACTTCGAATCCGTTTCAGAGCCGTCTCCAGGTCACTCACCGCCTGATCAATTTCCAGCCACACGGCATGCTCCTGAAACTCCAGATCGATCGCCGCTTGCTTCTGCGAAATCCGGTTCTGCTGCAAACGCGCCTCCCGCCCAAAGCCGTCAAAAATTCGCCAGTTCAACTGCACACCAATCGACGATGCCCTGTCCCAATACGAGCCATCAAAAAAGTCCAGTGACCGCGACTGATACGAAAACGATTCCCCCTCTACTTGTGAAATCACCTGCCTCTCCGACGGCACCTGCCCCACATGGATATAATTCGCAAACGCATTCACAACCGGAAGGTAGGTTGCCTGCTGAATCTCCTCCTCAATTGCCAAAATGCTCAAATTCCCCTTGCTCAGCGCCAGGTCCGGCCGACGCTGCAGAGCCACCTCATACGCAGTCTCCTGATCCGCAATCTCCGCCAACTCTCGTTCATCAAACGCCAACTCCCCCAACAATCGCAATTCCGTCTTTTTCGGCACCCCCAGTAGCAGCGCCAAATTTTTCCGCGCCAGATCCGCCCGCGACTGCGCCTCAATCAACTGTGTTTCCAAATTCACCAACTCCACCTGTGCACTCACCCGCTCAAATTTCGACAAAAGCCCCGCCTCCACGGCTTTCTCCGTCTCCTGAACCGTCTTCCGCAAACGCTCCACACTCAATCCAATCACATCCGCCTGCTCCCTCGCCAGTAACGCCCCGTAAAATGCCTGCCGAATCTGATCCGCCACCGTCTGCCGGTTCAATGCATCCTGATTCTCCCGAATCGCCCGAAACTCCCGCGCCCCCCGAATCGCCGCAAACGCTGCCCCGTTGTATATCGCCTGAGAAGCACTAAACCCACCCTGAAACTGATTCTCCACCGCAAACGGATTCCCGCCATCCCCCCCGGAAAACGAAATTCCAGCCTCCTCATAACCCTGCTGCTGCCGATCTAGAAACTCATCAAACGCAATCGGTTCCGTCGCAGGATCCGCATCCGTCCGCTGGATCTCATTGTACGAAAGCCACTGAATCGCCCCAAAGGTCTCAAAAAACCCACCTGCATCCGATCCTGCAAACGGGTTTGGCGTCTTTAAGTTCCGTGTATAGGTCCCGGTCGCATTGATCTGCGGATACACCGTTCCCCACGCCTCCCGAATCTGCTGATCCGCTATATCGATATCCAGCAACCCCCGCCGAATGATGTAATTATTCACCATCGCAATCTGCAACGCCTCCTCCAGGGTCACAGACACTGTATCCGCCGCGAATGCCTCTGCCGGAGCATACGCCACTCCATCATCTAATAGCATTGCAAGGTTCGGGTTGATGGGATCCGCATCCGGGCCGATTCCATTCCACGGGCTTGATGCGGGACCAGCCTGTACCGGGAGAGTTCCGAAAGCCAGGCAAACCAAAAAACAAGAAAGAAATAGGAGAGAGGTCAAGCGTGCGACGTTCATTCGAGTCATGTATGTTACAGAGTCTTTGTTAGGGAGTCATTTCGTCATTTTTGATTCCGCTTCCGATGATGCGGATAAAATTGGTGATCATGGTGTCGGTCCCCGTCTGTTTGTCTTTCAGGTAGGCCATATGAATGACCCCTTTGGATGCCCCCCAAATTGTAAGTCCTAGCTCTTCCGGGTCAAATTCCGGGTTCACCGATCCATCCTGCATACCGATCTGCAAAGCCCGGACAATCGTGCGAAGTGCAATTTCAGCCTGCTTTTCACATCGCTCAATCAGATCAGCGTTCTCGCCTGCCTGATGCATCAAAACCCGTTCGTAATATCCAAACGTGGTAAAATAGAGCGGGTACTCATGGATAAATCGCAAGTACGTCTTGCCGAGATCACGGATCAAAGCCAATCCGTTTTGATCCCGGGAAAGCACAGCGCCAAGTTTCGCGTTCAGAAGCATCGATCCGCGTTCACTCAGCGACAAATAGATCGCATGCTTATTCTTGAAGTAGAGATAGAGCGTTCCCTTGGCTACATCGGCCTGCTCGGCAATCTCGTCCATCGTTGCCTTTTCGAATCCCCGATTCCTCAGTACAACCTCCGCCGCATCCAAAATTTGATCATGTCGGTTCGATTTGGCGGTGCCAGCATCGCTTTTCGTAGGGCTTGCATCGGATGATGTTTCTGACTGCGCCTCTGACTGCACCCTTGACTGTATTTCTGACCGCGCCTCTGACTGAGCTTCCGTCTGCACCCCAGACTGAACATCTGATTGCACCTCTAACTGCGCTTCCGACACGACACCGGTTGGCATAGTCGTGGAGGCCTCAGCATGAGCATCAGTCGGAGTAGGTTCCCCGGATCCTGGTAAAGCGCTTTGTCTGTTCGTCTGGTTCATACTTAGTTACGATGGTACGTGCTCATCAA
>PZPG01000044.1:3508-3945 GCA_003045995.1 Bacteroidota bacterium | reverse complement strand
TCTCTTCGTCATGATCGTTATTTCATCAACCTGCATCACGGAATACATAGCAATATGCTTTGAAAAAAACCACTGACTGACCGTCAGTCAGTTTCATGGGTGCAGAAAATATCATGTTCTAAAAGGATATCCTAATATTTTTTCGGGGTGATGAGGGAGCATCAACAATGTGCCACAAAAACGATGTGAGAGCATGAATCGTTCACAAAAAAACCATAAACTTGAAAAAATGGGTGCCAAATACAGGAATCAGAAGCCGAGGTACTTTGCAGATAAAGTAGAATCCAGATAAAATAGTCTTGAACGATTGGTCATATTAGCAACGCCGGGAATTTCTTCCATCAATTCTCCCATCAACCCGAAACAAAACATGCTGTATGAGAAACACACGATAGGAGCAAACCTTGGGTAACTGGGAACTGGGAACTGGGAACTGG
>PZPG01000044.1:2272-3491 GCA_003045995.1 Bacteroidota bacterium | reverse complement strand
AACTGGGCAACGGGGCAACTAAGATCTAGCGGTGGACGTCTATAACGTTTGTTTATAATGAACGTCTAAAGCGGATATCTATATCGAGCATATATAAGGAGTATGCATAGGTTGATGCAGACGGTGAAGTTATGGATGAACGCTTTGTAACTGAATGCGTAGTTGGTTACCTTTTCCGATTACAGATGATCACTCTTCACCGACCTGTTTCTATGTATTCATTTCGTCTTCAAGTGTCGCGTATTGTACTGACGTGTGCGCTTTTTGGGATATTCTGGGTAGCCGGAGCCGGAACTGGAGTTCGTATTGCGATGGCACAGCAGACCGGAGAGCGGGATGCCGGGGATCGCACCAGTGCCGTACGACCGGGTTCGATTGGTGCATCCTGGATCTCTTTGCCACAGGCTTCCGCGAGTCAGGGGATGATCTATGTGGATCAGGTTGGGTTGCAATTTCTTGGAAATCAGACGATCGGGAGTGATTTTGTGGATACGGAAGTGTACGTACTGGGCCCTCAGGATGTTTTGTCGATGACTGTAAAAGGGTCGGTATCGTTTTCGGTTCGCGCGGCGGTAGTAAATGCAGGTGGGTATGTGTCTGTGCCGTTTGCTGGTGATGTGCAGCTTGCAGGGCGCACGTTGGCGGAGGCGGAAGAGTACCTGGAGCAAGCGTTTGCCACCGAAATTGTGGATTTTTCGCTGGATGTGAGTTTGCAGCAACCGAGACCGGTAGAAGTGACGGTGTCTGGGGATGTTCCGAATCCAGGGTTGTTGCGGTTTCCTGCAGGAACACGGCTGGATGCAGCGATTTTCGCGGCTGTGGAGAGTGAACCGGATACAGTCGAGGCCGACCCGATGATCTCTGGTATGCAGCGATTGATGGACTCGGAGTATGCACTTCGGTCGGTACGACTTCAGAGAGAGGGTGGGAAGGTTGATGCGGAAGCCGATCTGGCCGCGTTTTACCACACGGGTGATACGTCCTTCAATCCGTATCTCTACGACGGCGACCGGGTCGTAATTGTGAAAAAGAATGAGTATACCCCGCGGGTTAGCGTGTCGGGGGCTGTGAATCGGCCTGTGGAGCTTGAGTATAAGGCAGGTGATACACTCCAGGATCTGTTTGATATGACCGGTGGGTATCTTCCGGAGGCGGATTCGTCGATGGTGATGCGGCATCGTGGGGTGGGAGCAGGTGCAGGGACGCTGGGTGCAGGGAC
>PZPG01000044.1:0-2230 GCA_003045995.1 Bacteroidota bacterium | reverse complement strand
GATTGAACTGGCGGAGACAGATCCTGCATCGATCTATGTGAAACCCAACGATCATTTTGTGGTACCCCGAAGAGAGAATGTTGCAGAGGTCGTTACGATGGAGGTTCGAGGAGAGGTTGCATCGCCGGGGATCTATCCGGTTGCTGCGTCCGGCGCCGGACTGAGTGATCTTTTGGCGATGGCAGGGGGAATCACCCCGAATGCACTGCCCCACGGCGCGTACCTTGTAAGAACACTCAAAGAACGAAATCGTGTCTCGTCTGTTTTTGAGATGGACCCGGCCCGTTTACAGCGTACGTCCGATTCCTACAACGAAGGCTTTGCCTATCTAGATTTGGAGCGCGGGTTGATGGAAGAGTATCGTATCTATATCGATCTAACCGATGAACAGGCACTCCAGGGAGTGTCCGTGCGTGATGGGGATCAGCTGATCATTCCGAGAGATGACAAAGTGGTGATGCTGTACGGACAGGTGAATCAGCCCGGTATGCTCTCTTATCAACCCGAAAAAAGAGTAGAGGACTATATTCGCGAGGCGGCCGGGTTTACATTGGCGGCGGATACCGAGCGGATTTTTGTGATCAAGGCGGCCGGGAGAACCTGGATGAAACCGGAGGATACGAATATTGAGTCGGGGGATATGATTTTTGTGGACAGGATACCGTACGACGATTTCTATCGTTATCGGGACTTTGAGCTGCAGACGCAAACGCAGCGACGGGCCAACATCCAGCTGGTATTGTCTACCGTGACGACCGTAGCATCGATTCTTACTACTTATTTCGCAATCCGAAGCCGATAATGAAACTGCTCTACCTTTCTCAGTATTACCCGCCGGAAGTTGGTGCAGGATCGGTGCGCAGCAGCATTATGAGCCGGCGTCTGGCGGAGGATGGATGGGAAGTAGATGTGGTGTGTGAGCGGCCGAACTATCCGACCGGCGATGTGGACCCGCAGTACAAAAACGGATGGGTTCATACAGAGCAGGAGCATGCGAATTTGTGGGTTCATCGAATCTGGTCTGTGGCCAATAAGCGACGCAATGTGCTCGAGCAACTGCTTTTTTTCACTTCGTTTATGGTGACGAGTTTTCTGTATGTGCTTACGCATCCGAAGCGGTACGATATGATCTACGTAAGCTCCCCGCCGATTTTTGCCGCGATCTCGGGGTATTTTTTGAGTCGCATTCTCGGGGCCAAATTTATTTTTGAAGTGCGAGACATCTGGCCCGACTCTGCGGTCGACGAAATTGACGAGCAATCCCCGCTGATTAAGTATGGGAAAGTACTCGAGAAGTGGCTCTACCACAAGGCGGATCATGTGATCCCGGTGACCGATGCGGCAGAGGCGATTATTAAGACGCGCAGCAACGGTACGCCAACATCTGTCATTCCAAATGGGGTGGATGTGGAACAGTTTCGGCTGATGGACAACCCGAAGGAGGGAATCGACGAGCCGTACGATGAAACGAAGTTCCGCGTGGGGTATGTGGGGTCACTCGGGTTGATTCACGATCTGGAGACGTTTGTGGCGGCGGCAAAACTTCTGGAGGACGAGGAGGGACTGGAGTTTGTGATTGTTGGGGATGGCGGACGAAACAACCGGCTGCAGGAGATTCTAGATTTTTACCACCCGAACAACGTGAGCTGGGTTGGGTTGAAGCGCTACGAACAGATTCCCTACTACATTTCGAGCTTCGACCTGGCCGTGAATCCAGTGAACCCATCGAGAGCGTTCGATTCCATTGTGACGGTGAAATTTTACGAGTATCTGGCCTGTGAGGTGCCGGTGGTGACGACTGGAAAAGGGCTTATGAAGGAGATTGGTGAGCAGAGTGGGGCGGCCATTACCATCCCGCCGAAAAATCCGGAAGCGCTGGCAGATACGATTCGCGGGTTGATGAACGACCGGAAACGACTTCGGGAGCTTGCATCCAAGGGGCGGAGTTTTGTGAACAGCCAGTATTCGAGAGGACGGCTGGCGGAGTTACTTTCCGGGCGATTACGCGAGATTGCGGAGTAGCGGATCTTTTGTTGGATCTAGTGTGGCGGGGATGTAGAATTCGAGAGATGTAGAGATAGGGGAATACAGAGATAGGGGAACAGAGGTAGGCAGGACGCAAAATATAGGGGGCTTCGAAGGATGGAGAACCAGGGCAACAGGGTAAAGAGGGTACTTCGGCGCGTCTTAGGAAGGTGTTTTTTTAACGGGTTGATGGGAATCTGTTAGA
>PZPG01000100.1 GCA_003045995.1 Bacteroidota bacterium | reverse complement strand
GGGGTTTCAGCTACATCTTGACCATGTACTTGACCATGTACTTGACCATTTAATTGCTCAGTTACTTGACCACTCCGAACCTCACTTGTACTCTGATCCATCTCCACCCCATCCCCTTCCACATCACTACGATCGGAACTTTTCGAGACCACAAATCTCTCGCCCATCGAATCAACCTCAGCACCCGAGATCTCCGCTCCTAAGATCTCATCACCCGAAACCTCCGCTCCCGAAACGCCCGGCCCAGAAACCCCAGCCCTCAAAACTCCCCCTGTATCAACTCGACCCCCTGCATCAGCCCCACCCAATTCCTCTCGCTGATTATTCTTCGCCTCATTCAAAATCGTCTTAACGAGCCCAACCAGCCGGTTCGCCATACTCACATCCTTCTCGGTCAACAGCGAATTATGCGCCACCCGATGCCGGATATCTACCAACTGCCCCCAGCTTTTATGAAAATTGTTCTCCCGAAAACTATCATCAAAATAACGCGAATAGTTCGACTGCAGCTCCTTCTTCAAATTCTGAAAACTCTCCCAATCGGTAACATCCTCCAACCGTTCAAGAATCTGCTCCGGCTCATTCATACCAAAACTCTGCGTCGTAATCAGCTTGCCAAGCTCATGAAAATCCATAAAATGCAGATGATCGTCCAGCAATCGGCTCCACTTCCAACTTCGATCAATCTGGACAGAACGCCGCGTTTGGATCGTATGCTGCATCTTTTTGCTAGCGGTTTGATGTAACCACCAAGGGCCCGCAAGCGGAACAAAAAAATGCGTAAGAAACCCCCGAATTTTGTTCTCGACGTCATACAGAAGAGGATAGATAGCGGCGGAATGCCGTGCAGAAACGTCGTCCCTGGTAAGGTATAAGTGTATACTTGATGCATATTTCTTTCGAAGCTTACTAGCGATATAGTACCGTAAAAACTCCGCTTTTTCTATGTTTTCGTTCTTCGCCGTGATGATATACGCGGATTGAGGGACTTCCTCCTCCTCCGGACTACCATCTGCGTTGTTTGCGACTTCAATTCCATCACCCCCATCAACCTTGCCTGCCCTCGCAGCATCTTCCGACCTTGTTGCTTCTCCCATCAACCCGAACTTTCCTTCTTCGATTTGCTGAATGCGGATAAGATCTTCCTCCGCATCTGCATCGATCACCAACCCGGCAAGCTGATTTCCATTTGCAACGGGTTTCAGGGTTTTACCTCTCCAGATCTCATCGTTTGCAGTAAGCAGATTCCCAATAGTTTGCAGATCTGCGTCAGCGTCCTCAACCACGACCACGTATTCGATTTTGTACTTTTTTGTCTTCATGTACTTGTTGTCTCTAGATTTTTTATGTCACTCTTGATAAACGAACGGATGCTTTGCACTCTTATGTGCGGTAGTATACGCATTTGCATACAGAAATTTGTCCGCGATATTCCCAAAATTTCATCCCAATCCGTCATAGATTGAATTGAAAAAGTAAAAGTAAAGTTCACTGCATTGATACTATTCGATTATTTATATATATTAATAAAAAAATACAAAAACATAAAACCCATAAATTATGATTCCAGATTCCACTTCCCATTTCGATATTGAAGAGTTCAAGAAAAAAATCACACCGCACGATCACGATAAGGTTATCTTTTTTACCGCCGTCAGAGAGCCATTTGGATGGCTTGGCAACATGAGCCCCTATCCGCTTACGTACAAGGGACTCGATTTTCGAACCAGTGAGCACTTGTTTCAGTGGCTTCGGTTTGATGAATATCCGCATGTGCAGGAACTCATCCGCAATGAAAAAGCACCCATGGGATCCAAAATGAGAGCCAGGGTAAATAGGGATCTCTTGCAACACGGGGAGCATTGGGACGAACATTTTGAGGATTTCGACCGGATGCGATTGTGCCTACAATTAAAAGTCGAACATCATCCGAATCTTTTGGAGATGCTCCGTGACACCGGCGACATGATTCTCATCGAAAATTGCAGCAACAAAGACCGCGAGTCTGCTCGTTTTTGGGGTGCTGTGTACAACGAAGAGACCAACGCGTGGGAAGGAGCCAATGTTCTGGGCGAGCTCTGGATGGAGTTGCGGGCATCAGTGGCTGCTTAAGCACGATCTTTCTTTGTTGGACGCACTGCTATCCCATCACCCAGAATACTCCTCGCGAAGGTGCATCAGCATCTGCCCTTTGATGTTCGCGCCTCTCCACAAATTTGTGGCCTGGTCGAATTCCGCTCCCCAAAACTTTTTCGCGCCCCCCTTCGTCCGTGCACTGTTTTTGATAAGCACCCGATCCCCCGTTGCAACCAGCCGCTCTCGCAAATCTGGGTGCTGCTCCATCTTCAGTCGCAGGCAACGCTCCATCCGGCCGAGGTCCAGCGGCTGGTTATCCCAATTTCGCGCATTCCCCAGCAAACCCCGGTTATCTTTTGCGATTTTCCGCGCTCCCTTTGAAGTCGTCGCTGCATGAATCCGCCTCTGCAGATCGGGATGACCGTCAAACCGCATCCATTGAAAGAGCGCCTCAGCAGAGCCAAACGTCATCTCACCAAACATCATCTCACCAACCATCGCATCCTCAAACCGAACCGGCGCCGGATACATATTGTCCAACCAGCCAAACGGATCCTGAACCGTTGTAAAGTAGATGATGTTATGATGATCATGTTCGATCGCTTGGTTTGTATCCGTTTGTAGTTCCATCATATTCATTTCCATACGTTTGTTCTTTTTACTTTCTATTGGTTTTTACTCCTCTTGATGTCCACTCTATGTTCGTGTCTACCTCCCTTTTATGAACCCCTTCACTTTGTTCATCCCCACTCGATGTCCACTCTCTCTTCCCATCCATCCTCTCATCAAAACACAACCCCCTGCAACGCATGCACATGAGCATCCACCACACCCGCCATCCGATCGAAATCAAGCGTGTCAATCGTATCGGTCGGCTCGTGATAATGCGGATTACGCAAAAACGACGTGTTGTTGATCATCAACGCAGGAAATCCAAACGTCCAGTAATTCATGTGATCCGACATCGACGCCAATCCACCCGGCCCCGGAAAATGAATCACCTCGGTTGGAATCGTCTCCGCTTGCCTCATACCCTGGTAGATCGCCTCATTAAACGCCTTGTGCTCCTCAATCCCCACCACCACGATGAAATTCCCGGTACTAGGGTACAGACGGGCCAAATCTGGATGTGGATATTGCTGCGACCCCGGCTCGTCCGAAAAATACCCGATCATCTCGTAACAGATCATTCCCACTACGTTGGTTCCAGCTTCATGCAAGGACTGTGCATGCACGTAACTCCCCATAGATTCGCTACCAAAGTGAGGCGGTTCTTCCAACGAATACGCCACAAAATCGATCCCAAAATTCAGATTCGGATTGATTTCAGCAATCAATCGGGCCGTTTCCAGCAGCCCTGCCACCGCACTGGCATTATCGTCTGCGCCAGGCGTGGTAAAACACACATCATAATGCGCACCCACCACCAACCGGCGCTCCAGATCGGGTCGAAACTTTGCAATCACATTATGATACTCATGCCCCCTCACCGCCCAAGTTTGCATTTCCGGCGTATATCCAGCCGCCTCCAGCTCTGTCCAGATATACCGATACGCTTGCTCCAGCGATTTCAGATTTGCGTGATTTCGGTGAGGTGTAATTCCGGTTAAAAACTCGACATCCCGGTACATTCGGGTTCTGTTTGCTCTACTTACATTTGTCATTATGGGTCACTTTATTGATTCAGGGTTTGATTATTGGGCGAAACCTCGTTCATTCTGCAACACATATCTTCTTAACAGCCACTTTCTTCTCTAGAAGCCACCTACTCATCGGCAGCTACTTTTCCTTGGCAGATACAATTAGAAATGGTTACGTTCTAGGTACCGCACAAATACGACAATTGAAACATATTATCATCAATATAGTATAATAACTATATTTATAATAATCAAGTACATTACTACCAATACATAGACATTACGATGAAAAATTTCATTTCTCCTGCTCTGTTCGGGTTGATGGGATTCGCAACGTCAAGCAAATTGAAATACACCAGGTCAGATA
>PZPG01000043.1:13978-16747 GCA_003045995.1 Bacteroidota bacterium | reverse complement strand
GACGGCGGGCGCGGGCGCGGGTGTGTATGGCGATAAGAATGCGGGCAGCGGCAAGGCCTATGAAGTGACGGGCACGGTGCTGGGGGGCAGTGATGCGGGCAACTATGTGCTGACGGGTGCGATTGGTGGCAGTGACGGTGAGGTGACGCCGCGGTCGCTGCAGCTGGTGATTACGCCGCAGGCGAAGGTGTATGACGGGACGACGGATGTGGTGACGACGGTGAGCGACGACCGTGTGGGCGGTGATGCGCTGACGGCGCAGTACGATGCGGCGTTTGCGGGGGCCGCTGCGGGCACCGATGTGCCGGTGGTAGTGAGCGGGCTGTCGCTGACGGGTGCCGATGCGGGCAACTACACGGCGAGTGATTCGAGCGGTACGGCTGACATCACCCCGAGAATCGTGATCATCCGACCTAAAAACGAAACCAAAATCTATGGCGACGACGATCCGCAATTTTTCTTTACGACCCTGCCAGGACTACAACCTGGCGATCAACTAAGCGGGTCATTGTCCAGAGAACCGGGCGAGAGCGTTGGAACGTATCGCATCACCCTTGGAGACCTTCAAAACAGCAATTATACGACCATCTTGGATTACGGTCGCCTCGACATCCTTACTCGTGAGCTAACTATCGGCGGAACCTTCACGGCGCTGGATAAAGTGTACGACGGAACACGAAATGCCGAATTTGACGAGAACAATCTGATACTGTCTAATGTTGCTCCAATCGACGAAATACCAGACGATATCGCACTTGCCAATCTATCGATTGCATTTGCAGATTCTGCCTCATCCGTTGGGAAAGACGTTCTGATTACGAACGCAGAGATCACAGGAGCGGCCGTATCAAACTACACATTAAATCTCGACACACTCCCATCGGCTACGGCAACCATCCGACCGCAAACTCCGGTACTCATCAATCCGGAGGATCAAAGTGCCATCAATTTAGTCTTGTCGGAATCGGTTCGGTTTGATGGGATTGCATCCGGCTCCGAGCGGGTGGAACTTACTGTAACCGACCCTCTGTCGAATTCGATTACGGATACGATTGATGTTGTGATCACGGTACCGGGTGAGCCTGGTTCCGGAGAGGAAATTACAGAAACCTTTGAAACAGCGTTGGATCTGCGATCTCTGGCAGACGGAGCGCTCACCGTAACAGCCGTTGGCGTGCAGGGTGAGATCAACCGATCTGATTCCACGTCCATCACTCTGAACAAAATTACGACGCTTCCGGAAATCACGGTGGACGACCTGATTACGGATGACATCACCCCGATCCTAACCGGAACGTCGGATCAAACCGGGCGAACGGTAACGGTACGGGTCACTGGAGAGGGTGAAGACAGAACGTACACGGCGATTGTGGGCGATATCGATGATGGCGGAACAGATGGCGGAACGGGCGGTGGAATAGGAACGGATAGTACAGAACGATGGGAGATCGCTATACCTGACGATGAACCGCTTCTGGATGGAAATTATGTGGTGACTGCCACCGTTTCGGATCCATTCGACAATGTTGCCGAGGCGGAGGGTTCATTAACGATCGATACGATCTTGCCGACTGTGCAAGTGAATGATCTGTACACATCAAACCGAACCCCATTGATTACGGGAACCAGTAATGAAATTGGAAACACCGTTCAAATTACGCTGTCGGGCATCGAAAATGGACCTGACCCGGGCTTTTCGCTGACCCTTTTGGCAACGGTAACGGATGAAGAGACATGGAGTGCGCAAGTGCCAAGCACTGGTCCGCTGGAGGATGCTTTATATCGTCTGGAGGCAACGGTCATCGATACGCTCAATCGACAGGCGACCGATACAGGCCGATTGACCATCGATAATCTGGCACCTGTTGTGGCGATCAACGATGAAGCAACGTTCGACACCACGCCAACATTGACCGGAACGTCCGATGAATTGGGAGGGACATTGGAGTTGCGGGTGGATATTGGAACGGAGACTCTCGAATATGTGACTTTGATTGCTGCGGACAGTACGTGGTCTTTCACGATTCCGGAAGAGGACAAACTACTTGATGGGACCTATTCGACAGCGGTGGCAGTGACCGACTCGGCAGGAAACACTGGGAACGACACAGGGTCGCTCATCATCAATACTCTACTTCCATCCATGTTTGTAGACGACCTTATCACCACCGATCCAACGCCGGTGATTACAGGGCAGTCGAATCAGGATGGCCGAACCCTGACGCTGCAGATCCAAAATGGGGGAACTTCGCTTTCGTATGACGTTGTTGTGGCAGCAGACAGTACATGGTCTTTCCAGATTCCGGCGGCGGATGCACTCGACGATGGAACCTACAGCGTAACTGGTACAGTGGAGGACAATATCGGAAACGTGGCGACGGACACGGGAACGTTGATTCTGGATACGCAGACACCACTTGTTTCTGTAAATAATCTGTTCACCACGAGCTTTACACCCGCGATAACAGGGACGTCCGATGAATTGGGTGGCACGGTGAGCCTGACGATTCAAAACGCGGCATCGCAGCGACAGTATACTGCGACGGTAAGTGACCAGGGAGACTGGTTTGTTCAGATCCCAGAGGAAGAGCCGCTCGATATTGCGATCTACAACACGATTGCTACGGTTACTGATATTGCTGGTAACACGGGGACAGATACAGGAACCCTTCAAGTGAAACCAGACGATATCTGGCAGCTGACCTTTACATCGCAGCCGAATCCATTCACGGAAGTGGACTTTGATTTGGGCACTATACAGCTGAGTGT
>PZPG01000043.1:8926-13750 GCA_003045995.1 Bacteroidota bacterium | reverse complement strand
CGAATCTGAGTTCTTCTCCGTAACACCGGGCCCGCCATTGACGTTGTTTATTGATGAACTGGAAGAGGAAGACGCAGACACGCTTTTGACCTTGTTGAATGATTCCTTTATTGAAATGACCGGGGCATTAGCACCAGAGTGGTTGTCTTCGAATGTGCAGGGAGGTGACATCGACCTTGCCAATGAACCAGAAGGGAACCGTGTTCCAATGTATATGCTTCTGTTTGATCAATTCCAAAACATCACATTTGTTGAAGAAAACGATACGCCGGTTCTGATCTCGACCAGTTCCGAAACGGGTACTTTTTTTAAAGAACAGTTTGCGGTAGATCCGGTAGCAGAACTGAACATTCAGCGAAGTTCTGTGATCACCTACTTCTTCTATGAAGATCCAATACCAGGTGATGTGATTGTAGAAGGCGATCCGGAACCTCCGGTTGGTGCCAATGATATTATTCCAGGTAGTGCGGATGTGGTCATTAGTTTGCCGGATGGACTTCGTTCCACACCGGAGGCGTTCACCACCGAATTGCTGGTTCTCGCTCCCGTACGGGTACGTTTGCTGGATCAATTTGGAGATCCGGTTTCTGCACCGAATCCGGGAGTGGCGTTTACTGCATCTTCCACATCTCCGACCGGTGAATTTTTCCTCGATCCGGAAGGACTGCAACCGGTTACGGAGTCTCTCATCAACCCGGCAGAAAGTAGCCGTCGATTGTACTACAGAGACCAAAGTGTTGGAGTGGATACACTCATCTTTAACGCGGCAACCTTGAATAATGCCATTGCGCGTTCGGTGGTTACGATTAGTGAAGGACGTGCAAGAGGCACAAACTCCAACGCCGATGTTCCGGATGGGATTGTTGATGTGACAACGGAACTGACGGTGCGCTTGTTTAACGTATTAGGCGAGCCAATCCCGGATGCTCTCAACCAGTTTACTGTGAACGTCGTGGATGGGCCGAACACTGGTGCGGAATTTACCTATACGGACAACGGCGATGGCACATACAAAGTGACATATGTACCAACCGCACCGGGACTGGATCTGATAGAAATCCTAGTGAATGGTGAACCGATGGCAGGTTCTGAGTTTGAAAGTAATGTCATCGAACTGGTGGATCAGTATCTGCTTGCAGCCGGGGGAAGTAATCAAACCGCTCCGGTTCTGAGCGAGCTGGAACAGCCGTTCCGATTACGAGCATTCGATGAGACCAACGAACCAATGCCAAATGTCGATATCACGTTTTCACTCATCGAATCACCAGACGGAGCCGAGCAGACGGTGATCGCCAACGAGCAGGTTCAGACCGATGCGGATGGGTTTGCAGAAACGAAGTTCACGCTCGGATCCCTCACCGGGCGCTATCGCGTGTCGGCATCGGCAGACGGTTTTAACACCTTGCGCTACTCAGCAACAGCAACCAATTGTGAGCCGGCATTCGATGGCACCGATTCTTGCGGACCGTTCCGATATGAAGTTGCACTGTCCGACACACTCATTCGAACAAACCGAACGGTGACAGCCACTGCGCAACTCGTCGATGCATTTGGAAACGATATCCTCGCCGATGGAATCATAGTGTCTTGGAGCACTTCAACTACCGATGGTTTCTTCCCGACACCCAATCCGACATCCGTAACCAATCAAAATGGTCAGGCTGTAATCACGTATAACTCTGGATTGGTGGTAGGGCGGCAGCACATTATCACTGCAACCGACCCATTTGCCAGCCAGGGTTCGTCCCCTGTCCTTACCACGGATGGTGGTTCGCCGGCCAGCATTGCCATAAACGGGCCGGATCGTACCGAAGTCGGCATTATCACAGGGCCGTTCACGATCATCTTGCAGGATGAATTGCGTAGCGATATCCTTGCCACTGAGGATATTCTTTTCAACCTCGCGGTTCTGGAAGGGCAAAACGTGGCGATCTTTGCATCGGCAGACTCGGCAAGCCAGTTCCCGAACAATCAGATCTTGATGCCGGAAGGCGAATCGGAGGTGCAGTTCTTCCTTAGCCAGACCCGATCCGATATCCGCGATCTTCAAGCGACTGGAACCTACACGAAAACAAACCTAACACGCAAAAAACCGGTCCTTTTTGCTGCGGATGAAGACAATCCAGCCATTGGTATCCTGGCCGGTCAGTCTCAGCAGGCTGGGGTTCTGGAGCAGTTGGCAGAACGCCTCACTGTTAAAGTGCGCGACCAATACGACAACCCACTCATCAACCGATCTGTAACCTTCTCGTTGCGTGCTGTACCGCCAGGAGCATTCGGCATGCAGATGTTCCTCGAGGAGGATGCTGCAGGAGAGTTGCAAGGTTCGGCGAGCCCGGCAAGCGGAGGGTCCATGAACGAAGGGTCCATGAACGGAGGATCAACGAGCGACAATTCAGCAAGCGGAGCCACAACCAGCAACGCAGCCCTGGCCAATGACATCATCCCGAACGTCACAACGACCACGGATAGTCTTGGAAACGCATCCGTCATATTCATCACCGGATCCGTCCCCGGCGAGTACTTCATCGACGCTACCTCGCCTGGCCTCGAGCTCCTTGAATTTGTCGTTACGGCTCTCGAAAACCGGTATGTACTCTATCAAAACTACCCGAACCCGTTCCGCCAAACCACCACGATTCCGTACGAAATCCCTGTCCGATCCGATGTCGAGCTTACTTTGTACTCCATAACAGGTGGAAAAGTAGCAACCCTCGTAAATGAAACCGTCGATAAGGGACTGTATCGGTTCGAACTAAACCCAGGAGCCTATGGTCTTGCAAGCGGTGTATACTTCTATCAGCTAAGTGCCTATGGCCTGGAAACCGACTCCCAATACATCAAAACACGCAAAATGGTTCTTGTGAAATAGCCACCCTGAATGAACCGCCAAGTAGAAGCCACCAAGTAGCAGCCACCAAGTAGCAGCCACCAAGTAGCAGCCACCATGTTGAAGACACCGTGAAAAGACCGTGAAAACAATCATTAGATACAATCAGCAGAAACAATCACACTACACAACCTGCGCACAATTACCGCATGAAGATCCGAAACATGATCCGCACAAAATGAGTTTGGTACTATGATGACATCCGAACGATCCATAGCAACCTGTTTTCTGACATGCACTCGTATTCTTTTTTTCGGGGTGATGGGCTTCCTATTTGGCCCAGCTGCCGTTGAAGCAGGCATGATACCTTCCAGCCCAGACAGCATCCGCATCAACCCGCTCTTTGAAAACCCGGCCCTACAGGACCTTGCACTAAGCGACGAAGAGCTCAACTTGAACTACTCCCGGTGGAGTCGGGGGCTCCTTTTCCATGGTACACTCGGACTAACCGACCTGCGCGACAATCGGCCATCACTACTATTTACGCCTTTTTTGAAAAACCGAATCCGGCCAGAACTTGGAGCCATGCTTTCTGTCGATATCGGCCTTATCAACAGCACCGAATACAGAACCAGAATCCTTGCACTCAAAGGAGAACTGCAGTATTACCCACTCACGAATATAATTTTTGATGATGGGAGAATGCATCGTCGCGTAGATCCGTTCCTCTTTGCGGGAGCCGGACTACTTAATTATGCGCATCTGCGGATATTGCGACCGGATGATCCCCTGACAACCGACGCCGGAACCACCATTTCTGCCAGTTCATTCTGGGACTTTGACAACAATTTTTCTCTACAAGCGCCGCTGGGCCTGGGCGCGGACATCTGGCTCGATCCCGCTACCAAACTTACAGTTCGATCTTCGTTGCAACTCACTGGCACGGACCGGTTGGAAGCACTTGCCGGAAGCGGGAACGACGGGTACTGGACGGTTTCCATTGGGTTATCATTCCGCAGCAAAGTACCGCCAAAACTCAGGCCTTTGCCTCCTATCCTGCCGGAGCCAATACCAGAACCAGAGATGGAAGAGTTGCTGGCGGGTATAAGTATCGCGCCAAAGCCCTTGCAAGAGCCTGCCATTTTTCTACCTGATAACATACTCTTCGACCTGGAACTCTATTCGATCCGGCCGGGATATGAGATGAATCTTGAGGAGGCATCACAGTTTCTCACTCGAAATCCGAATCGTTCCATGCTGGTTCGGGGGCATACCGATGCAAGCGGAAGTCAGCGTCTTAACGATATGCTTGGCTACAAGCGTGCTTGGGCGACGAAAATACAACTCATCGAAAATGGTATCTCTCCGGAACGGGTTTTTGTGGAAGGGCGAAGTGAGAACGAACCTGTGGCGTCGAACAAAACGAGTGAGGGTCGTCGCCTGAACCGACGTGATGAGTTTTTGGTGGTGGAACAGCGCGACCTTGAAACGTATTTGGAAGTGTTGCCAACGGTCTCGTTACTGGCAGAGCTGGATGGCCGGGCAGGTTTGATTGACGATGCAGATCAGACGGACGATGCAGATCAGACGGGCCGCTCGATAGAGAATTACCCAGCGCTGTCACTACCAGACCCCGGAAACTCGTTTAACCACCGCGGGATCTGGTTCCCAACACAGACGGCAAACCTGCCGGAAAGCAGTTACGGCACCATTATTGGCCTGTACAAAGCCCTCTCAGAGAACCCGCAAATGAAAATTGTGTTGGTTGGCCGCTCGGAAGGACTACCTGATCGTGAACGAATCAACCGGCTCACAGGAGAATCCCGTGCTTCCCGCATCATGGAAATCCTAGTCAACAGTGGCATCGATTACAATCGTATTCGCGTGTTTTCAGAGCTGGACTACGAAGTGGCGGATCCATTCCGCGGAGATATACTTGTGATTCGCACCCGGTAAATGACAGGCCTAGTGTCTAAGGCTGGAGGGGAAATTAG
>PZPG01000043.1:0-8552 GCA_003045995.1 Bacteroidota bacterium | reverse complement strand
CCCGAAGATGTTCCACCCGAAATCAACGTTCCGCCCCTTGCTGGCGCAAACAGATTCCGCACCCACACAGGAATTCCACGACCGCTCACAGGTTTCAGCGTATTGGGATGCAGTACTTTAGCCCCGCACGAAGCCATTTTCTCCGCCTGCGCAAAGGTCAGCGTATCCAACCTTCTGGCATTCGGTACAACACGCGGATCACAACTGTACACTCCATCCACATCTGTCCAGATTGTTACAGACTCCGCTCCAAGTAACGCCCCCAAAAACGTAGCCGTCACATCCGACCCCTCGAAACCCAGCGTGGTAGGCCGTCCGTCCGGTGCTTCTCCAATGTATCCTCCGATTACAGGAATCTGCCCCTCATTCAGCAGGGTTTTTAACGGGTTGATGGCGGAAGCAGACCGGGCCTCGTCTGGGTTCGCGGCGCCAAACACTGCGTCGGTTTTTACGATCTCTCGAGCATCCATAAACCGGGTAGCCAGGCCAGCCCAACCTGCACAATCCGCAAACAGACGGGACGAGAGCAGTTCCCCGGTACCAGCGATGCGATCCAGAATCTCGGCGTTAAGCGTTCCGGTAGTGGCTACTGATTCGAGATCATGCCGCAAACTCTCCATTTGAGATTCAATGTATTGGATGGATGGGTTGATGTCGATTGGGTTGCTATTGGAGTGCTCACTTGATCCTTGGGGTGCAGTATTATTGCTGTGTGTTGTATCTGCAAATTGAGCATCTGTGGCAAGCGCATCTGTGGCAAGCGCATCTTTGGCAAATGAAAGAACAATTTCGATGTGCCTGTCACGGATTCCCCGAATCATTGTGAGTGCCTGCCCCATCTCTCCCAACGAGGCTAGTTCTGCTGCACGAACTAGTTCTCGGGTCGTCCGTGCAGTTGCGGACACAACAGCAACCGGATTGTCCATGGATTTCAGCAACCCAACAACCAGCAACCAGGTTCGGTGATCGGCCATGGAGGTTCCGCCAAATTTACTTACTTGCATAGGAGTAACTGCTTCTACTGTTTTGTTCTATTGGCACCGCGATGTAATTATTGGTAAATGTAATAGATTGGTAAATGTAAAAGTTTGGTAGATCACAAAGATACCTTGATTTCAAAGGAATATCGAGATCTTCACTCGAAATTCGGGTCAAACCCCAATAAATTCATTCTTTGGCAGGAAACTTCACCAATCAAACCGTTTACCACCTCTTTTATAGAAATTTTTCTTATTCTTGAGAAGTTGTGATCTGTACATTTCACGACCAATCAGGTGTATGCTATATCGTTGTGTTGTACTAAGTATAATCTAGTTGTACGAAGCATCATTTAGATGTAGACTGTAGATCTTACACGTACACTGCAGAACCCATTCGAGTCCTATACATCCTGAACCAGAGAGATCAACTCAGTATTATCCACTCAAGCATTATCCACCCAACTATGGACATCTTCTCAGCTGCACCCCACCACGATATTTTTCTCCTGGTTCTGCAGGTCGGAATTCTATTGTTTGTAGCCCGAGCGATGGGCGAAGTCGCAACCCGTCTGGGACAGCCATCGGTGGTCGGGGAAATACTTGCGGGAATCATCCTCGGACCATCTCTTCTATCCGGATTGTTTCCTGGATTTGCCGAGATTATCATTCCACAAACGGAGGTACAGGGATATCTGCTGGAACTCGTTGCGCTCATCGGGGCCATGTTTTTGCTGCTCATTACCGGTCTTGAAACGGATATTCAGCTCATCAAGCGGCACTCCAAAACCGCGATCAGCGTATCCTTTGGTGGAATTCTAGTTACGTTCGGAACCGGGTTTTTTATGGGCCAGTACCTTCCCGATTTTCTGCTCGCCGACTCCAATGAGCGCCTGGTCTTTTCGCTCTTCGTGGCTACAGCAATGTCGATTTCAGCCATCCCGGTGATTGCGAAAGTACTTATGGACATGAATCTGATGCGACGTGACATCGGCCAGACCATTTTAGCCGCTGGGATGAGCGACGATACAATAGGCTGGATACTGCTCTCAACCGTGGCAGGGATTGCTGCCGGAGATGCCGTTACCACCGGAACAGTCCTCAAAACAGTAGCAAGTGTTCTTGCCTTTCTGGTTATGAGTTTTACGTTGGGTCGATGGATGGTTCGTAAATTACTCACATTTGTGCAAGATGAGGTGGTGAGTCACGACCGGTTGCTGACCCTGGTCGTTGTTATGGCATTCTTATGGGGAGCCATAACACAATGGTTACACCTCGAATCCATATTGGGGGCATTTGTAATGGGAATTCTGTTCGGAATGATGCCGCGACTTCCGGAAGAGGTGATTAAAAAACTCGAAAGCATCGCACTTGGGATCTTTGCACCGGTATTTTTTGCAGTGGCAGGGTTGAAGGTCAACATCCTGAATCTTCTGGACCCGCAACTCTTGCTCATCACTGCCATCGTGATCGGAATTGCCACGTTTGGAAAGATTGCGGGTACGTACAGCGGGGCAAGATTTATCGGGAAAAAAGATCACTGGACATCGCTTAGTTTTGGGGCGGGTTTGAATGCGAGAGGGGCGATGGAAATCATCATTGCCACCATCGGGCTTCGCCTGGGAATTCTGTCACAGGATATGTTTTCCATTATCGTGGTGATGGCGATTGTTACATCGCTCATGGCTCCATTTGCACTGCGCTCGATTTTAAAGCGCGTGACCATTGGAAAGGAGGAGGAAGAACGGCTCAAAAAAGAGGAGCTGGAGTCCAAGAGTATGATTGCCGATATCCATCGGGTTTTGTTACCAATTCGTGCCCGTCAACCTGGAAAAGAGGAACTGCTGAATCTTCAGTCCACCGAATCCAAAATTTTAAGTTTGATAGGGGAAGATCATGCGATTTCGATTACACTGATGTCGGTAACCGAAAAATCGGATCGACAGCAGTGTGAAAAAACCCTCAAAACACTATCTGGATTTTTTACCCAGTCGGAGGTAATTACAAAAACCATCACCGATCAAAAACCGGTAGATGCCATTCTTGATGAAGCAAGAAAGGACTATGATCTGATTGTTTTGGGTGCAACTGAGCAGGACGAAAGCCGCGATCACCTCTTTAATCCCATTGTAGATAAGATTACCCGACTCGCTCCCTGTCCCACACTCATCGTGCAGGCAGGAAAAGACGCTATCTCCCAGGCACCAAGGCGGACTGGGGAACCGAAGCAGACCGGGGAACCGGAGCAAACCGGGGAACCGAAGCAAACCCGGGAACCGAAGCGATCCTGGGATCCGCAACGGATTCTGATTCCAACCAACGGAAGCCAGGCAGCGAAGAATGCAGCGGAACTGGCCGTGTACATCGCCAAATCCGATCCCTCTAAAGAGCTTCTTGCCCTGAGTGTTACCCTTAATGAGCTTACACCGGTGCAAAATATTCAGAGTAATACCGTTTTGAACAGGAATCTCTTCGCCACAGAGGCGGTCATGGAACTCAAGGAATTGGGAGATGCGTACGGTGTAAAAACCGAAACAATGGTAGCCGAGGGAGATACGTTGGAAGGAGTGATATGTGATATATCAGAGAAAAACAGTATCGATCTGATCGTTGTGGGAACCAGCGTACGCCCTGGGTCCAATCGACTTTATCTGGGCAGAAGGGTCGAAAATATTTTACGAACGGCAACGTGCCCGGTTCTCGTGCTCAACACTTAAAGACCGATCATGGCAGAATTAAAGTATCAAACTCATCACGGGATGACCGACCTGCTCCCCGATGAAACTAGAAAATGGCAGGCGCTGGAGCAGATCATACGCAGAGAAGCTGCAAAATTTCATTTTGAGGAGATTCGTACGCCAGTTCTGGAACCCACCGAGTTGATTGTTCGGGGCCTTGGTCAGCTGACAGATATCGTATCCAAAGAGATATTTGCGTTTCAGCGGGGTGATACGAATTATGTGTTACGGCCGGAAATGACAGCACCAGTTGCCAGGTCGTATGTGGAACACCGGCTGGATCAGCGGGGTGGAACACAGAAATTGTATTACATCGGCCCCATGTTCCGAGCAGAACGGCCTCAAAAAGGGCGTCAGCGCCAGTTTCATCAGTTTGGCCTGGAGGTGATTGGCAGTGCAGACCCGATTGCAGACATCGAAGTGATCAGTTTCATGGTGCATATTTATCAAACCATCGGAATTCGAAACACGCGACTGAGAATCAATTCCGTGGGGGATCTGCAGAGCAGGGAGGCGTACAAGAAAACACTTAAAGCCTATCTGAAACCTCATCTGCCATCGATGAGTGAACTATCCCGAACCCGGTTTGAAAAGAACCCGATGCGAATCCTGGATTCCAAAGAGCCTGAAGATCAACCCGTAATCGAACAGGCACCGCTGATTGGAGACTCACTGAGTGAATCTTCCCGGGAACATTTTAACATGGTAAAAAAACTCCTTGATGACCTGGGCATTGACTTCGAAGAGGATCCGTATCTGGTTCGTGGGATGGATTACTATACCGAAACAGCATTCGAATTAATCAGCCCTGATCTTGGCGCACAGGATGCGTTGGCGGGTGGGGGACGTTACGATCTGCTGATCGAGGAGATTGGCGGTGAGCCTACCCCAGCGGTTGGGTTTGCTGCTGGAATGGAGAGGCTTCTGATTGCATGCGACGAGTTGGGCATTGAGCTTGATCCGGGAAAATCCCTCGACCTATATATCGTAACGATGGGGGGAAGCGCTCGTGAATGGGCGGTGCCAGTACTTCAACAGGTTCGTGGAATGGGATTGTCGGCTACGATGGATTATCAGGGGCGATCCTTAAAGGCACAAATGAAAGATGCAAACCGAGCTGCCGCAAATTATACGCTTATTGTTGGTGATCATGAATTGGCAAGGAACCGATTCACATTCAGGGATATGGGCGCCAGCGAGGAAGAATCCTTGTCTCTTGATGAAATTTTGGAACGAATGCAAAAACTGATCGGCGAAGGTAGAACGCAGGATAAGGCGTAGGGCAAGAAACAGGACAAGGATTAGGATATAGAGCAGGACAAGGCGTAATACATAACATGCGCCAAGTTGCTGAGTGAGATGCAAGCTGAAACGTAATGATCCATTATATACCAGAATGACGCAAATATTGACACGATTGTTTTTTTACCTCTTTTTCGGATGGACTTGTGTTGCCATAAGTATTTCTGTGTCGGAGGGTGTCCGTGCATCGGATAATCCAAGTTCTATGGTATACGGCATGGTTAACAAGACTGGATCGGAGATGTACTTGGATAAGGCCACGTATCAAGTGGAAGAGGCCACGTATCAAGTTCAAGTGGAAGAGACCACGCATTCAGTGGAAGAGCCCACGCATCCGGACAGTCTGGACACACCATCTTCCAGCCAGTTGATCTACGATACCGGGGGAGCACTCTCCGCGGAACAGAAATCGTTTGACGTGACGTATTATGGCCTGGATCTTCGGATCGATCCCGAACAAAAGACCATCGGGGGAATGGTGGATGTTCACGCTCGCATTGTAGAAAGAACCTCAGCCATCGAACTGGCCCTGGATCCGGGAATGCAGATTCAATCCGTTCGAAATCTTCAGAATGATAATGCCTGTTCCATCAACCGGAAACCTAGATCAAAGCGATTCACCGTAGAAGCTACTTGTTTTCGGGAGGAGGGAGAGTTGGTTTCTGGTGACGTAATAAAAGTGGAGATTGCTTACGGGGGGACTCCGCGAGAAGCACCCTACCCGCCATGGGACGGAGGTATTGTGTGGGATTCCACGGCTGCCGGGAAACCGTGGGTTGGTGCAGCTACGCAAACCAATGGTGCATGGATCTGGTGGCCCAACAAGGATCATAACTCTGACCGACCGGATTCTGTCCGGATTCGACTTACCGTGCCCGAAGAACTTGTGGCGGCATCCAATGGAATTCTGGAATCGGTGGAACCCGTAGAATCGACGGACGATGGTTGGAAAACATGGAATTGGTTTACCTCCTATCCGGTCAGTACCTACAATATCACCTTGAACGTCGCACCCTACGAAACGATTGAAGATCGATATGAAAGTATCACAGGAGAGGTGATTCCGGTTACGTTTTGGGTATTACCGGAAAAAGTGGATGCAGGAAAAGAGATTCTCCCACAGTTTATGGACCACCTTCGCTTTTTCGAACAGCTACTCGGACCTTACCCGTTTCCTTCCGAAAAATATGGAATCGTTCATACTCCTTATCTGGGTATGGAGCATCAATCCATCATTGCCTATGGCGCAACCTTTCAAAACGACAATATGTTCGCGGTACCGGTTGGGTATGACGATCTGCATCATCACGAACTGGCTCATGAATGGTGGGGAAATATGGTCTATGCTGCGGACTGGAAAGATTTTTGGATCCATGAAGGCTTTGGAACCTATATGCAGGCGCTATATTCCGAATATCTGTATGGAAAAGAGAGCTATAAGGAGCTAATGAGTTACCTAAGAGACCGTATTATTTCCGAGGCGCCAATGGTTCCGCAACAGCCGGTAAGTATGGTGGAACTGGACGGTGGTGGCAGAGGGGGAGACGTGTACTACAAAGGAGCGTGGGTTCTACATACCCTTCGTTTTGTCGTTGGGGATCAGCATTTTTTCCGGATATTGAGAGAGTTTCTCTATCCGGGTTTGCAGTATGGCGGTTCTCTAACAACGGATATTCATGAAGCGACTGATAGTACATCATTCATGAGTGGGTTAAGCCAAAGTCAAGTACAGAAATCCTCACTGCCACTTCATCAAACCTCACTACCACCATTGCCAGCTGGAAGTGGTCATATTCGATCTGTGGATTCTGCGGAATTCAAAGCAACCGCGGAGCAAGTGTTTGGACAAGATCTGGATTGGTTTTTTGATGTATACCTTCATCAGGCGGAACTCCCGCTTTTGGTTGTTTCCAGAATGGGTGGCATTTTGAATATCACTTGGGATGTTGCAGGAGAAAGTGCATTTCCGATGCCTTTGGAAGTATCATTTGATGGTGAGGTCGTTGTCATCGTACCAGAAAACAATCGTATCACACTGGAAGTAGAGGATGGTGTGGAAGTAATCCTGGATCCAAACCGACGAATCCTGAACGAGTTTCAGCTGCGACAACTGTAATAGAACGGGTGCTCTTAGGTTCCAAGTACTAATCTTCAATTTCCGGACATTAATCTACAGACACCAGTCTTCAATTTCCGGACTCGAGACTACCGAACCCGATGTTGTCGCACGCGCTTCAGATGGATACGATAATCCAGACTGTGTCTTCCCCCACCATGTATCGATATAACAAAACAGCTGATCAAAAACACAATAAACAGAGCGACATCTGGAAAAAATGGAGCACCTGAAGTCCATTCGAAAATCATGTTTAATGCCGATATCGAAGTCAAAAGTATGGAAACAGGCACTATATAGATCCCGACTACGAAAAATATTCCGCCAAATGTGAATAAGCACAACTCCAAAAATCCATAAAAGGAGCGCGTTCCAGCATGCTGAAAGATCGACGCTGATGAATGAAGAACCCAAGCGTCCGGCCCACCCAGCAATACAGGCAACGCATAGATCAGAAAAACAACGCCCAAAAAAACCCGATGGAGTAAAACGGCTATATGAAACCGCTTCTCATGCAAATGTTGATACATAACAGAGCAAATTAAATGTTCTCTAACAGAAACAACCCAAAACAGCCAATGTGAGCACAATCTCAACCACAAACCAGGGGCACGATCGCTCTCTTTTTTATGTTGACAGAAACTATAAACATAAATTACAATAAATAAGGACAATGTCAAGCAGTACACCCCCTTTTTTTCAATCTCCGTCCATTGTTTGGTACCGGAATGATTTGAGAGTCCACGATCATGAACCACTTCTTCGGGCTAGTGCAGAAGGTGATGTTCTTGGTGTCTTCTGCTTCGACCCCCGCTGGATCCGCCAGATAAATTACGGCATGCCAAAACAGATCGGCTTCCCTAAAATGTCACACCACCGGCTTCGTTTTCTCCGCGAGTCGCTACAGGATCTTCAAAAACGCCTGCAAAAACTCGGTTCCGATCTACTCGTGGTCTATGGAAAACCAGAAGAACTTCTTCCTTTCATCGTAGAGCAATCCGGTGCAGAACGTGTCCATTATCACGGTGAAGCTGCCACCGAAGAGCTGGACGCAGAACAAGCTGTAACGGATGCGCTCCCGATTCCGATCAAACGATACGAGGGTGGGTCCATGCTCCATCCCGATGACCTCCCCTTTGAAATCTCCAGACTCCCAAACGGATTTACATCATTCCGAAAAAAAGTTGAAGACAAAGTGGAAATACGCCCGCCAAAACCCGCTCCTAAAGCGTTACGATGGGAAGGGAAAGCCATCCAGGAGTTTCGGTTTGATGGGAATGTTATCATTGGTACGGCCGATGTCATCCATGCAGCAGAGCAAGAGATACGCAGAAACTCAGCAGACTCTTTGTATGCCGCGCACTCGATTGTGGCTGCCGATGCTGATGTCACAAGACAGGGTCATGATGATTATGAAGA
>PZPG01000042.1 GCA_003045995.1 Bacteroidota bacterium | reverse complement strand
TTGAACCGACGACCCCTTCCTTACCATGGAAGTGCTCTACCCCTGAGCTATATCGGCCTTTAGGTCAGTGAGCGGGCGATCGGACTCGAACCGACAACATTCACCTTGGAAGGGTGACGCTCTACCAATTGAGCTACGCCCGCTTGATCTGAAAACTGCTGACTACAAATTGTGATTTGCAAAACACTACATTAGAAATGACCCAATGCATACCAGCTTTTTGCTTGTGGGGGGAGCAGGATTCGAACCTACGAAGTCTCACGACAACAGATTTACAGTCTGCCCCAGTTGGCCACTTTGGTATCCCCCCTTGTTTAGCACAATGCGAAACATTTTTCTGAGCCAGTGGCCGGATTCGAACCGACGGCCGGCTGTTTACAAAACAGCTGCTCTACCCCTGAGCTACACTGGCATGAAAATGTTAACTATTCTTCAAACAAGGACGATTGGTGTGTGCAAATTTTTAATAAATTTTGCAGCTCCAATTCGTACAGATCAATATGTCAATTTTTTAATCTCGCCAAGGGAATCATGTACGCGCATATTTTGACGAAAGACATCAAAAATAGCGACTTACTTAATCAGTGTCAACAAGCGGACAAAAAAAAGAAAATAAAAATCATACCTTACCCCGCCTGACCTCTGCGCTTCTGCCATCGAAACAAAAACCACACTCCAAAAGCCAACACCATCAGCAAAATCACCACCTGACCGTGTATCTGTAAGATCTGACCGATTCGCTGCCAGTTCCCATGAATAAAAAAACCAAGAGCCAGCAAAAATGTGTTCCACATCAGTGAACTCGCAACAGATGCCAAAATCGCCCGAACCCAGTTTAACTCTGCCATCCCGGACGTGAGTGCAATTACCGACCTGGTTCCGGCTAGCATACGGTTCACCAATACAACACCTACACCCCACTTCTGAACCCACCTCTTACCACGATAGTACTGACCTGCAGGAACAAATCCTGCAATCATCGAACCTTTTTCCCTTGCTTCGAGCCGGTCGCCAAAAAAGTATCCTACCAAATACACCGACATAAATCCAATCGTGGAACTGATGGTTGTAAAAACAAGTGCCGCCACCGGCGATATGAGTGCCTCTGCAATCATGTATCCACCCATCGCGATAAACAGATCTCCGGGAACCGGTGGGATTACATTCTCGATGTAGGCAAAAAACATTAATATCCCGTAGATCATGTAGGGGGGGGCAGTTTCCAGCCAGCCGATAAGATCTGTGATCAGTTGCTCCACCGGATTACCCCTCCTCCATTAGCAGGACCACGGCATGCACTGCAATTCCCTCCTCTCTCCCCACAAAACCCATTTTTTCATGGGTCGTTGCCTTCACGGACAAATCCTCTTCACCCACATCCAGCAAGGAAGCAATCCGTTTTCGTATCGGGTTGATGTAGGGTTTCAACTTTGGTTTTTCACACACTACTGTCATATCGGCATTCCCTAGCCGGTATCCCCGTGCCCGAACCATTGTATATGCATCCTGCAAAAGTATGCCGCTATCCGCTCCCTTATACTGAGGATCCGTATCGGGAAAATGCGTACCAATGTCGCCAAGGGCCAGTGCACCCAGAATTGCATCCGTGAGCGCGTGAAGCAATGCATCTGCATCAGAATGCCCAAGCAACCCCATAGGATACGGGATCCGGATTCCTCCCAAAATCAGTTCCCGGGTCTCAGAAAACGGATGTACATCATACCCATATCCGATTCGTATCCGTGTCATGGCAACTCTTTTCGGTTGATGATCTGTTCCGCAATCTCAAAATCGAGCGGATAGGTTAGTTTAAAATTCATACGGGATCCTTCGGTAATGAATACCTTTCGGCCGGTGTATTCCATTACAGACGCATCATCGGTCATAAGAAGGTTTTCAGAGGCGGTTTGATGATATGCCTCCTCGATCCAGTCGCGCCGAAAGATTTGCGGGGTTTGTGCCTGCCAGAGGGTCTTCCTCTCCGGAGTTTGCAAAATAATACGATCGGCACCCACCTGCTTGATGGTATCTTTCACCGGAACCGCAACAATCGCTGCACCGGTACGCCGGGCGTCACTCAGACAGTTTTCGATGTCAGCCTGCTGCACAAATGGCCTCACTGCGTCATGAATCATCACCCACTCAATACCCGGCTCCAACACCTTCAATGCATTTTGTATTGAATGTTGCCGCTCCTCACCACCCCGGACTACGGAGCCGGTACACTTAGGAACCAATCGCTGCAGCATCGATTCGGTTTCCGTTTCGTAGGATGATAGTGTTGGAATCACTACCTGACCGAGTCCGGCTACTTGAGAAAACGCCTGAATGGTATGCTCCAACACAGTTTGCGTACCTAACTTCAGATATGCTTTCGGTGTATCTTTCTGCATCCTGCGTCCTGATCCTGCTGCAGGAAGGATCAACGCAATCGTTCCCCTGGCCATCATAAGCGGGTTTAGAGAATCAGCATAGCATCACCAAACGAGAAAAAGTTGTACTTTTTCTTTTTGGCTTCTTCATAGGCTTCCATCACAAAATCATACCCTCCAAAAGCCGCTACGAGCATTAAAAGGGTAGATTCAGGTCGATGAAAATTGGTAATAAGACCCTCCGTGATCTTAAAAGAGTACTCGGGATAGATAAATTTATCGGTCCAGCCTATCCCAGGTTTGGATAATCCGCTTGCCATAACACTCGTTTCCATCACACGGACGGAGGATGTTCCACAGGCAACCACTTTGTTCTTTTTGCTCTTCAAAACCTTGTTGATCTTATCGGACGTATCCCGCGTTATGGTATAATTCTCCGAATCCATCCGATGTTTTGTCAGATCTTCTACTTCTACCGACCGGAAGGTTCCCCAGCCAATATGGAGCGTGACCGGCAAAAACCCAACCCCTTTATCTACCAGGGTATTAACGAGCCCCTCTGTAAAATGCATTCCAGCGGTTGGAGCGGCAACGGCTCCCCGCTCCTTGGCGAAGATGGTTTGATAATATTCTTTGTCATCTTTGTTAGCCTCCCGTTCAATGTAGGGTGGAAGGGGCATATCTCCAATCTCATCCAGCCGCTGATACAACTCCTCATTGGGGCCATCAAACAAAAACCGGATAGTACGACCTCTGGAAGTCGTATTATCAACGACCTCTGCAACTAAATCATCACCAAAATAGAGTTTATTCCCAATCCGGATTTTTCTGGCAGGCTCTACCAAAACGTCCCACAGCATATTTTCGGGCATAAGCTCACGGAGCAGAAACACCTCAATGTCTGCATCCGTTTTCTCCTTTTTTCCCTTCAGTTTGGCAGGAAAAACTTTTGTGTTGTTATAGATAATAAGGTCTCCAGCGTTCATGTACTGCGGAAGGTCGGAGAAGGTTTGATGTTCGATAGAACGGGTTTTCCTATCCAGAACCATCAGTTTTGCGGTGTCTCTCTTCTTGTTTGGCTTTTCTGGGACTTTGTGATCATCGATTTCAAATCTGAAATCAGTCAACTTCATCTTCATGATTTAACAATTACATTAAAAAATAAAATCGGAAAATATCGAATAGATTAGATTTCCAATATTTTGCGGCTACCTATGTGAAACCAAGAAAAATACTTTATAATTTCATCATTACAAAAATTTCTTTTTGCTTCTTTCCGGTTTTCCTACGTTCAACCGATTGTGCATCCCATCAAAAATCAAAGCCAACTCAAAGTAGTTGTTGCAGAAATTTTAACTGCAGTGTATTTTCGAGAGAATATTTCGAACGTTACAACGTAATTTGGTTCTTATATAGTATTGTTACGGAAAACCAATCCGTATAAAACTAATCCATACCACCGTGATGAAACCAGTTCATATTTTATTCGCTTTTCTGACAATATTTTTTACTACCGAACTGTGTACAAAAAATGAAATCCAGGCTCAGTTTCGGGATCAGATAGCATCGGGACAGATCTATGAAAGTGTTGTAACTCATACCGACAGCGGATCCCTGTTCGCAGACTGGCTTCGAAATATGAACATGAGCATGTCTCACTCCTACTCCATGTCCTTCGGTTCGGTGAACGGATCCTTTCAGAATTTGAATGCCTATACCAACACGGTTTCGATGCAGTTTTCTGAGAAGCTCTCAGGACAGGTTGCTCTCTCCTTCCTCCATTCGCCCTTCGGTACGTCAGCCCCGGGAATGCAGCAGGGTTTTCAGCAAGGCATGCACTCTTCCGGCATAGGAAATAGAATTATAGTAGATCATGCCCGACTTGATTACAAACTTGGAGAAAATACATCGATTCGTTTTGAATTTTCTCAACGCCCCTACTATGGTGGTTTCTCTCCCTTATCACCCTACCGCAGGGCTATGACCGGATTTTAATCATGGATGCGAATTCAGAGTGTGGCGAATTCAGAGTATCCATCGAGAATAGCACCATAATGATCTTCCTATCCAAATTCTTATTGCAGACCAACCGAAAGAGCAGTTTGAATGGGTGAACAGAAAAAAGTAACATCCGGGCTACTAATTAACTCCTTACTGGGATTTTCTGGACTGCTTCTGATTATTTTGCTCCTCGCATTGGCGGCCCGTATCTATTATCCAAGACTATCCGCAGAGCGAACCGAGAAAGACCCTGTTTTGATCAGTGACATTATCCAGATTGAAGTTCTGAATGGATGCGGGGTTCCGGGTCTGGCAAACCGTTACACACAAACACTGCGTTCCTACGGGTTTGATGTTGTTGAATCTGGCAACTTCGACCATTTTGATGTCGAAAACACTATTATAATCTCTCGGAGGCAAAATATAGATCACGCCAGGAGACTCGCATCCGCACTCAACATATCCCCGGATCAAATCCTTCGGGAGGTATCCGATGAGTATTTTCTGGACCTGACTCTGATCCTCGGAAGGGATCACGAATCCCTCAATCTCTAATTCGAATCATACTCTATGCAAGATACCAATCCAGGCGCACAACCACAGTTCACAGATGCTATGAGTAAACAAACTCTGGCAGCAGAAGACCTCAAAGACGTTATAGTTGAAGCCCTCCTCGAAAAAAAAGCAAAAGAGATTGTGATCCTGGATGTACATGAACTTACCACACTCACCGACCTCTTCATTGTGTGTCACGGCACCTCCGATACACAGATCCGTGCACTCTCCGGCCATGTGATGGAGGAAGTGAAGAAAAAACTTGGCGAACAGGTTTGGCAACGTGAAGGATTGGAATCCCGAAAATGGATCATTCTGGACTATGTAAATGTGGTAGTCCACATTTTCAGTAAAGAGAAGCGCGAGTATTACGGAATCGAGAAAATGTGGAATGATGCTGACATCACGGAGATTACGGAATCTGCTGACGCTCAAAGCTGATTCTGCGAAAGTGCCGGCAAACAGCGGGGCAGGGGCAGCTGCCGAAGGGACCGTTTCCCCCGCCGAGAAGACCGTTGCACGTGCAGAAGGGACCGTTGCCCCTGCCGATACTGCGTGGAAAAAGGAGGTCTCTGTTCTCTTCAAAATCGGCGTCCCAGTCATGATTACGCAGGTTCTTCAGATGAGCATGGGCGTTGTTGATACCATTATGACCGGGCGTCTTTCTGCCGAGAGCCTGGGCGCCGTCGCTGTGGGTAACGGTCTGCTGATGCCCCTCTTCGTTTTGGGCCTCGGCTGCATGATGTCTGTCACGCCCATTGTGGCACAACATGTCGGAGCCCGAGCTTTCCATGAGATTGGGAAAAACGCACGTCATGTCCTCTGGCTTGGCTTTATTCTCTCATTTCCCGTCTTCTTCACACTTCGCAATCTGGACCCCGTCTTCCCGTGGATCGGAGTCACCGAAGAACTCATTCCCATCAGCACCGGCTACCTTGATGCCATGTCTTGGGGCATCTTCCCGATCTTTGCCTATGCTGGTCTGCGCTACTTCCACGAAGGCCTTTCTGTGACCCGCCCCGCCATGTTTATAGCCCTCACCGGGCTACTTATAAACATCGCAGCCAATTACGTTCTTATGTACGGGAAACTGGGCTTTCCTGCCATGGGGGCCGTTGGCACCGGATATGCCAGTTCCTTTGTGGCCCTGATCATGTTCCTCCTGATGTTGATCTTCACGATAAACTTTACCCCATACCGTCGATTTGAAATCTTCACCAAATTCCGCCTGCCCGACCCGAAGCACCTCAAAGAACTCCTGCAAATTGGCGGCCCGATCGGCCTAAGCGCCTCCATGGAAGTAACCCTGTTTGCTGTTGTCGGGCTAATGATCAGCACGATTGGCGCCGTAGAGATTGCAGGACATCAAATCGCCTTAAATGTTGCAAGCCTAATGTTCATGATCCCCTTCGGCCTCTCTGTCGCAATATCAACCCGAGTAGGAAATGCCATTGGAAGAAAACGGCTTGATTTGGCACGCTTCCGTGGCCGCACCGGCATTCTCTCCTCCACCGGTTTGATGCTATTTACAGGAGGTTTTATGTTCCTATTTCCTGTCCAGATTGCATCGATCTACAGCAGTGAGCCGGACGTCCTTGCACTTGCTTCCCAGCTGATCATCATGGCGGCCATCTTTCAAATTTCGGACGGGCTTCAGGTAAGCGGATATGGTGCACTTCGAGGACTCAAAGACACCTCCGTTCCTATGCTGGTGAATTTTTTCTCCTACTGGCTTATCGGTATTCCGACAGCCTATTACCTGGGAACCGTTGCAGGCGGCGGGCCAAGGGGTATGTGGTTCGGGTTGATAGCGGGACTCTCTGTGGCTGCGATTCTGCATAATGTGCGCTTCCAGTGGATGACCTCGCCGAAACAGGAGCGCTTCAAGGAAACTCTTTGATCCAAAAAATGTTACATTCAGACGAGATCGTCGTTCACAAAAGCTTTTCAAGGGATCCTTTGCATGAACAGTTACATCCATCACATCGAAACAACCGTTCCGGATCATGCTTACCCTCAGGAACGTTTATCGGAGCGGATGCAACAGGAGCTGGCAAAAACGGAAAAAGAACGGCGGATTATTCGGCAAATTTATAATCGATCCGGGATCACAACCCGTTACTCGGTACTACCCGATTTTTCTACCGGTACACCCAGCCCACTCTTTCAGATGGGAGAGGAACCCGGCACCGGCGAACGAAATCAGATCTACAGGACGGAAGCTACAAGATTGTTCATTCGCGTTGCAGAAGGATTGATTCGGAATGGCCCCTTCAAGCCGGATGAAATCACCCATTTGATCACAGTCTCATGTACCGGTTTTTTTGCCCCAGGCCCCGATTTTGAGATTCTGAGAGCGCTGGGTCTTCAGAAAAATGTAAGGCGATACCATTTGGGCTTTATGGGATGCTACGCGTCTGTGCCGGCACTTCAGATGGCAGATACCTTTGCTGCAAACGACCCCAGTGCTGTCATCATGATTATTTCAGCGGAACTTTGCACCATCCATTTCCAGAATAGGACTACAACGGACGATCTGCTTTCTGCTTCGGTTTTTGCAGATGGGGCCGCCGGTGCTCTTGTGAGCAGCCGTGCAGACAGGCCGTCCCTCTTTGGCATTCAGGGGTTTCACGCTGAGGTCCTGGACCGGGGAGAAAATGATATGGCGTGGACCATCGGCAACCAAGGTTTTGAAATGGTGCTCACCACCTATATTCCTGCGTTGATTCGTGAACAGCTTGGCCCCTTTCTGGAACCAGCCCTTCGCCGGTACGGACTTGCATCTGCATCTGAGGTAGATTCATGGGCAGTTCACCCTGGCGGCAGAGCCATCCTTGACAACATTGAGAGCTCATTGGTTCTGGGTGAGGGGGCTCTTGCATCGTCCCGCGACGTTTTGTCATCATATGGTAATATGAGCAGTGCAACCATTTTGTTTGTGCTGAAGGCACTCGCAAATCGAATGAAAAGCACCAACTCAGCGGACATTTCTATGCAGCCGGATGCACATCCCCTCAAAAAATCCCCAAAAGCTGGAAACGTACTCGCCATGGCATTCGGCCCGGGACTAACCCTCGAATCGGCACTTTTGCAGTTTGAGCCTTCCAAGCAGGCAATTCACTCTGAAGAGGCAATGCCCTCGGAACAAACGTCGTCGTAATGCTGCGATTCCTTCCCAACCGAAATCCGGATCTCATCGAATGGATGGATCGTCCAGATGCCGACCCGGAGTTGCTGTCAAACACCTATCGACAGTTTTCCGTCATTAATCGTTTGCTTTCCGGGTGGAAAACAATCTATCAGCGGGAGATCAGGCCAACCGCCAGAGAATTGAACCGGCCTGTCCGGATTCTGGATATCGGTTGCGGAGGCGGCGATATTTTGTTTGCACTGCACCAAATGTGCAAAAAAGATGGGATTGTTGCAGAGTTAACCGGGATCGATCCGGACAAACGTTCGATCGATTTCGCCTCCGGACGGGTATCTGATGGGGCAATTCGGTTTTTCCATCAAACCGCTTCTGAACATGCTTTTGAACTGGCTTCTGAACTGGCTAATTCTGGTGAACAGTACGACTATGTGATCAGTAACCACTTGTTGCACCATCTTCAAGACGAGGAAGTGCGAAAGCTGGCTTCTGATGCCTGTGATCTGGCGCTGCATCAGGTAATTTTTAACGATATTTCTCGCTCTGCGATCGGATATCTACTGTTTCAGGTGACCACACCCCTTCTATTTCGCCGAAGTTTTATATCAAAAGACGGGTTGATCTCGATTCGCCGAAGTTTTACGAGGGATGAACTTGCACAACTGCTTGGAGAGAAATGGTCGGTACGGCCTATGGTTCCATTTCGACTGTTGGCAGTGTATTCCAGAAAGGGCGAAACCCGGCAGGATTCGTTGCATACTGGGGGAACTACGCGAGCAACCATAGGTGAAGCTGCGCCAGCAACCACAGGTGAAACTGCGCCAGCAACCACAGGTCAAACCACAGGAGGAACTATTCCGTGAAAACACAAATTTTGATCGTGGGCGGCGGGCCGGTTGGGTTGTATCTTCAGTATCGTTTTTTGAGGCTGGGGTTCGATTCGCTTCTGATTGAACAGCGGAATGGGATCAGTCATCACTCGAAATCGATCGGTATCCATCCGGTGATTTTGGAATCCTTTGCAAAATGCCCGACGGGTTCTGGGTCGATCGCGGATCGTTGGATTGATGCGGGAATCAAGATTCGAAAAGGGATCGCTTTTTGGAATCAAAACCGGATTGGCGAGGTTCGGTTTGATGCTCAACGGAGGAAGTTTGATGCTCAACAAAGGAGGTTTGATTTCATTTTGGCGCTCCCTCAGTGGGAAACGGAGCGTGTACTTGAGGATGCCGTTTTGGAGCTGAATCCGGAGTCGATGTTGCGAGGGGTGAAGGCAATTTCGATGGAACCATCTATGCATTGGAAGAATACTGGGGAGGTAGTTGTTCAGGTACGTACAGAGACCGGTGCGGGGCAGCAGGTTGAGGCAAGACTGCAAGTCGAGGCAGGGCAGCAGGTCGCAGCAGGGCAACAAGCAGGGGCGCGACAGCAGTTTAAGAAATATCAGCAGGAAGGGACGCGCCAACAGTCTGGGGAACACCATGCAGGAGATGACCAACAAGCCGACACAAAATCTGCCCGTGAAACTCAAATCGAGATCCGGGCGCAACTAGTAATCGCTTGCGATGGTAAGCATGGGGCTACCCGGGAATGGCTTGGGATCTCTAAGACAGGAGTCCGATACCCCGATACCTATATCATGGGAGATTTTGATGATCACACATCCTTTGGGACCGATGCCGCGGTGTATCTTCACCGCGATGGTTTAGTGGAGTCTTTTCCACTGCCCGGGGAAAAAAGACGCTGGGTCGTAAAAACAGATTCATTCTGCGAAGAACAGCCGGAGCTTTTGCTTCGATCGTTATTGGAAGAGCGCTTGCAGCAGGATCCAGGGAGCCAAAACGCCGACAGAGTGAGTGCATTCCGGGTGCAACACGAGATCGCTGCTGAATTTGGAAGAGGCAGGGTATTTCTTGCTGGGGATTCTGCCCATGTTGTGAGCCCGATCGGCGGACAGGGTATGAATCTGGGATGGCTGGGTGCGGATTGTCTGATCTCTGAAATGATGGCATTGCAGGGGGTATCAGAGGAAGTTCTTTCCGAACCGTGGCTTGCCACCCTTCTTTCCCGTTACGAAAAGAAACATCGAAAAATTGCGCTTCAGGTTGGGAAGCGGGCGGAATGGAACATGCGGATAGGGCGCAGAGAGAGCCACAAACCATGGGTGGAAGCCATTCTGAAGAGTGCCCTCCGTTATCGAAAAACGAATCAGTTGCTGGCCGATCTGTTCACAATGCGCGGCTTAGGAAGCTGGCCGGTCTGATCCCGGGTCTATTCCCATCACCCCGAAAAAAACTGGGATACACGGTTCTCCGCCACTAAAATGCCCCTCTCAAATCAGGCCAAAAAATCCCGCAGTACTTTGTGAAGAATCCCTCCATTTCGGTAATAATCGATCTCTACCGGCGTGTCGATACGGCACAGCGTCTCAAACTGCACCGTCTCGCCATTGGATTTCACAGCCTCCACCTTCACTTGCTGACGGGGTTTCAGAGAGTCATCCACATGGATCGTAAAAGACTCTGTTCCGTCCAGCCCCAGAGATTCATGAGTTTGACCCTCCTCAAACTGAAGCGGAAGAACCCCCATCCCTACCAGATTCGATCGATGAATCCGCTCGTAGGATGCCGCAATCACGGCTTTTACTCCCAGTAGAATGGTTCCCTTGGCGGCCCAGTCTCTGGACGACCCGGTGCCATACTCCTTCCCGGCTAGTGCAACCAGCGATGTGCCTTCCGATTTATATCGTTGTGCTGCCTCATAAATAGAAACCACCTCCCCGGTTGGATGATGCGTGGTGTAACCCCCCTCTGTTCCGGGAGCCAGCTGGTTTTTAAACCGGACATTAGCGAACGTACCGCGAGTCATCACCCGGTCGTTTCCTCGTCTGGACCCGTAGGAATTGAAATCCCGTACCTCTACCCCGTTTTCCATCAAATACTGCCCTGCTGGACTATCTGTTTTGATATTTCCAGCCGGCGAAATATGATCGGTTGTAATGGAATTGCCCACTTTCACCAGCACACTTGCATTTTCTATCGGTTTGATGGGATTCGCTTTCGGGGTCATATCCATAAAGAAGGGTGGTTCCTGGATATAGGTAGAATCCTCTTTCCAGTTGAAGAGTTCTCCGCCACCAACCGGGATCTCATCCCATGCTTCGGAGTCGAATACATCGGCATACATTTTAGAGAACAGTTCCGGGCGAATCGCCTGATCCAGGAATGCTTTGATCTCATCCCCGGTTGGCCAGATCTCTTTCAGGTACACGTCGTTCCCCTCCCCGTCTTTCCCGATCGGTTCGGTTCCCAAGTCAATATCTACGGTACCGGCGAGTGCATAGGCCACAACCAGTGGCGGAGACGCAAGGTAGTTCGCCTTTACGTAGGGGTGGATTCGTCCCTCAAAATTACGGTTTCCGGAAAGCACCCCTGCGACGATCAGATCCCCTTCCCGGATTGCATTTTCAACAGGTTCTGGTAGTGGCCCGGAATTTCCGATACAGGTTGTGCACCCATATCCCACCAGATTGAAGCCAAGCTGATCCATATATTCTGTGAGTCCTGCCTCGTTGAGGTATTCGGTAACCACCCTTGACCCGGGTGCCAGGGAGGTTTTCACATAATCGGGTACTTTCATCCCCCTTTCTACGGCTTTCTTTGCGATGATTCCAGCACCGAGCATCACACTGGGGTTAGAGGTGTTGGTACAGCTGGTGATGGCTGCAATCACTACATCCCCGTGCTTCATCTCGATTTGGCGACCGTTTTTGTAGATCCCCTTATTGGCCAGTTTCTCCTGCGTAAGATTGAAACCCATTGTGGGATCATTGCTTACCAAGGCGTTCTCGAAGGTCTGTTTCATATTTGGCAGGGAAATACGATCCTGGGGTCGTTTTGGTCCTGCCAGTGACGTGTTCACATCTCCAAGATCCAGCTCGAGAACTTCTGTAAAGACCGGGTCTGGCGTACTATCGGTTCGAAACAGCCCTTGAGCTTTCAGGTAGGTTTCCAACCGAGAAACGAGCTCCTCCTCACGGCCGGTTCTGCGCATATAGCGGAGAGCTTCCTCATCCACCGGGAAAAAGCCCATCGTTGCACCGTATTCCGGTGCCATGTTTGCAATTGTAGCCCGGTCTGGCAGGCTCATCGAACTTAGGCCGTCACCGAAAAACTCCACAAACTTTCCAACCACTCCATGTTTCCGCAACATCTCCGTAACCGTAAGCGTTAAATCGGTCGCAGTAATACCCTCTTTGAGGGATCCGGTTAACTTCACGCCGATCACTTCCGGCACCAGCATGTAGATCGGCTGCCCCAACATGGCTGCTTCCGCTTCAATCCCGCCAACGCCCCATCCGAGAATTCCAAGCCCATTAATCATGGTGGTATGCGAATCGGTTCCAACCAAGGTATCCGGATAAGCAATGATGGTTCCATCGCTTTCCTTCCTTGTAAATATTCCTTTTGCCAGGTACTCCAAGTTGACCTGATGTACAATCCCTCGTCCGGGTGGAACCACTCTAAAATGTTCGAACGCTTCTTTCCCCCACTTCAGGAACTCATATCGTTCCCGGTTTCGCTCCATCTCCCGCTCCACATTGAACATAAAAGCATACTCCTGGCCAAACATATCCACCTGTACCGAGTGGTCAATCACAAGGTCAACGGGAACTTGTGGATTGATGCGTGCCGGATCGCCGCCCATCCGTTTCATGGCAGAACGCAAGGCCGCCAAATCAACCACCGCCGGAACCCCTGTAAAATCCTGAAGCACCACCCGTGAAGGCTTGAACGGAATCTCCCCTTCCGGTTTTTTTGCATTATAATTTGTTAAGTAACGCAAATCATCCTCGGTTACCGTGTATCCGTCGAATTCGCGCAGAACTGCCTCCAGTAAAATCTTAATGGAAAAGGGTAGTTTTGAAACCGATCCGTAACCCAGCTCCTCTAATTTGTTGATATCGTAGTAGTGGATGCCGCCATCATTTTCCAGTGGTGATCGTGTAGATTGTTTCAGATCCTTAAGAGACATGTTCAATAGGTTTAATGATTTTATGGGTTAAAAAGCGTCGAAAACCGTTTTACTTGCAGATTCCAAAGATAGCATATTTTTTAAACAGATTCACAGATGGTCCGGGTAAAATCCAGTGCAGATAGGGTTCCTAATTAGACCTGAAAAGTACTTCAGAAGCGCCTTGAAGCACTTAAATGTGCCTTAAAGCAATCATCCTGCTTCTCCATCAGGCAAGAAACATTCGGTAATTTTTCCTAGTGAATGATCTTGCAATGTTATTTTTAAACTGCTACCTTTGCTGACTATCCAATTTTGCAATCAAAAACACAAGACTTGTGAATACAATAAGCAACAAGACGTTTACTGCAACGCCTTCCACCATTCAGAAAAAATGGGTGCTGGTTGATGCAGAGGGGCAGTCGCTCGGACGACTCTCAACGGGGATCGCCAACATTCTGAGAGGGAAAACCAAACCAGAGTTTACTCCACACATGGATGCGGGGGACAATGTTGTTGTCATCAATGCGGAGAAGGTTGTGCTGACCGGAAAAAAAATGACCGATAAGATGTACTTTAAGCACACAGGATATATCGGTAGTGAAACTTTTACTCCGGCATCTGACATCATGGCCAAGGACGAAACCGCGCTGGTTCGGATGGCTGTTAAAGGAATGTTGCCAAAAAACAAACTGGGAAGAAAGTTACTGAAGAACCTGCGGATTTTTGCTGGTCCTGTTCACAATCTGACTGCCCAAAAGCCGGAAAAAATCGACGTTTAAACATTTATTATGGCGAGAAAAAATTACATCGGACGACGAAAAACATCGACAGCCAGACTATATATCAAGCCGGGCAAGGGTGAGTTTATCATTAATGGTAAGCCACATGATGAATACCTGAATACACAGGCAGATATTAACATCGCAAAGTTGCCGCTTACGATCACGGAAACGGAAGGAAAATACGATATTAAGATCACTGTTCGAGGTGGAGGGACAACAGGCCAAGCCGGAGCGATCTCTCTTGCTATTGCACGGGCGCTCGACGAACATGAAGAAAATGTTCATTCTGTTTTAAAGTCAAACCGACTTCTCACCAGGGATTCCAGAATGGTTGAGAGAAAGAAATACGGTCAGCCCAAGGCGAGAAAACGATTCCAGTTCTCGAAACGATAATACCGAAAAACGTTTACAAACGAAGCTACGGCTTCACAACCATCACACATACACAGCGACCCTTCGCTGAGTGTCTTCAAATCGAAATAAAATAACGTTCTGAAGATAAGCGACACCGGGAACGACCTGTGTAGAGGATTAACTCAAAAACAACCTATCTTATGCCTAAAGCAGCTTCTGTAGAGGAACTATTACGCTCCGGTGCCCATTTTGGTCACCTGACCCGCCGCTGGAATCCAAAAATGAAGGAATTCATTTTTATGCAGCGAAATGGGATTCACATCATTGACCTGAAAAAAACGGCTGACTATTTGCAGGAATCTCTCGATGAGATCGCAAAACTGGCCCGGTCCGGTAAATCCATTCTGTTTGTTGGTACAAAGAAACAAGCCCAGGGAATTATCAAAACGGAAGCAATCCGTGCAGGTATGCCCTACGTTACACATCGATGGCTTGGGGGAATGCTCACCAACTTTAGCACTGTTCGGAAAAGCATCTCACGTATGGAGGAGATCGAAAAGATGAGAACCGACGGCACCTATGATGAGATCACCAAGAAAGAGGGTCTCATGCTGGATCGCGAGCAGGAGAAACTAGAGCAGACACTGGGCGGTATTGCGAATATGTCTCGCTTGCCAGGTGCGATTTTTGTGGTGGATACGATGAAGGAGAGTATTGCCATGAACGAAGCAGTTAAACTGAATATCCCAATCATTGCTATTGTCGATACTAACAGTGATCCGGATATTCCCGATCACATCATACCCGCCAATGATGATTCTGCACGCACGATCCAGCTCATTACCGGGCTAGTGGCAGATGCCATTATTGAAGGAAATGCAGAGCGCGAAGTGATGAAGGAGGAGGAACTGATGGAAGCTGCTGCTGCGGAAGCGCGGATTGCACCGGAAGAATCCTTGGTTGCAGAAGATCAGGCTCGCTCCAAACCAACACGGAAACGACGTAAAAAGCGAAAGTCCGAGGAAGGCGCCGGTGATACTACCGGAGCGGATGCAGATTCTGACACTGAAGATTCTGACACTGAAGAGGGTGATCAGGAAGATTGATCCGATCCCCCCGAATCAACCCAAACCCTATTGACGATTTGAAACTATGAGTATTAGTGCACAAGATGTAAAAAAACTCCGTGATCAGACGGGTGCCGGCATGATGGATTGCAAAAAGGCCCTGGCTGAAGCAAACGGTGATATGGAGAAAGCCGTTGAAATTCTGCGTAAAAAAGGACAAAAAGTGTCCGAAAAGAGAGCAGATAGAGAAGCCAATCAAGGCCTGATTCTTTCCAAAGTCAGTGAAGATGGTCATAAAGCAGCGATGCTGGAGATCAATTGTGAAACCGATTTCGTGGCGCGAAATGAGGACTTCCAGGATCAGGCATCGAAGTTTCTGGACCTTCTATACAATCACGAGTTTGAAGCTACCGAAGATCTTCTATCCGCTGAATTGGATGGCATAAGTGTTGCCGCTCATTTGGAATCTATGGTTGGAAAGATTGGAGAAAAGATTGAAATCAGTCGAACTGTATTTTTGAAAGACAGTGAAAAAACAATCACGGACTACATCCACCCAGGAAATCAGCTTGGCGTTCTGGCCGTATTTGCCGGGGATGTAGAAAATAGCGACGTTGCCCGTGATGTTGCCATGCAGATTGCAGCGATGAACCCGATTGCAGTTTCACGGAATGATGTAGACTCTTCTGTGATCGATAAAGAGCTCGAGATTGCAAAGGAGCAATTGATCAATGAAGGAAAGCCTGCTGAAATTGCCGAAAAAGCAGCACAAGGTAAATTACGCCGATTTTACGAAGAGCGAGTTCTTCTGGAGCAGAAGTTTGTGAAAGAAAACAGCCTCACCGTTAAGAGCTATCTGGAGGAGAACAACACACCTCTTGTTACAGCATTCTATCGGCTTCAGCTCGGCGAAGGCAAATAAAAGACCTGTTACTGAAAAGCCGCCTTTCAAAGGTGGCTTTTTTTTTGTTCTTTACATCGGTTTTATGGACTTTAAAGAGCGCACCCCATCAAGCCGAAACCGAACATAGCTGGTAAATCTCAGGAATTCAAACACGTTTATTATGGAGCCATACAAGCGAATTCTTTTAAAACTGAGTGGCGAAGCGCTGCTGGGAAAACAGGGACACGGAATTGACGGTGAGATTTTGACTGCCTACGCTGAAGAGATTCAATCGATCCATGAGACGGGGACAGAGATCGCGATTGTAATCGGTGGAGGGAATATTTTTCGAGGTGTGAAAGGGGCCACGGAAGGGATGGACCGGGTTCAGGGGGACTACATGGGGATGCTTGCTACCATGATCAACAGTATGGCACTTCAGGATGCTCTGGAGCGGAAAGGAGTTCATACCCGCTTGATGAGTGCCATTCGAATGGAGGAGATTGCGGAACCATTTATCCGAAGAAGAGCCGTACGGCATCTTGAAAAAGGGCGCGTGGTCATTTTTGGATCGGGAACGGGGAACCCCTATTTCACAACCGA
>PZPG01000099.1:3125-4256 GCA_003045995.1 Bacteroidota bacterium | reverse complement strand
GTGGATTAGGTGAGAGTGGATTAGGTGAGAGTGGAGGGGTTGAGTCTGGATTTGGTGAAATAGGGCGGTTCGTTCGTCTCTCGTTTTTGGTGCGTGATTTGTTATCTGATTTGATTATAGTCTCCCCTCCTTCTCCACAATCTATGATATTTGCCGTGATTTAAGTAGATTTGATGAAAACAGCACAAGAATTATATCAAAATGAAACACTGGAAAGAACGCATAACAACAAATCCGGAACAATGTGGCGGCAGACCTTGCATCAGAGGAATGAGAATCCGGGTTGTAGATGTATTGGATCTGCTTGCAGCTGGCCTTACCCACGATCAGATTTTGGAAGAGTTGCCTGATTTGGAGAAAAATGATATTGAAGCGGCTATCAAATATGCCCGTGGAAAAATTGATCACCCGGTAGTCGCGGCATGAATATTTGGGTTGATGCACAACTCTCTCCTTCGATTGCCGCGTGGATCAATCGATCATTTGATAATATAAAAGCAGACAAAACTTATTTGGATTACATGCGGCAACACTTCTAATACAAGAATGAGAGACATTTTGTCCAAAACCTTGCCGAAAGTAATTGAGTTACTGAGAAGTGGCGAGAATGTTGTTGAAATTAGCGATAAAAAAAGTTGACGAGCAACTTAAACTAGCTATTTCGGAGATCATTGCGCCATTCAAAAGGTTGGGTTTTCGGTTCGGGGCTATGAAAGTTACTGTGTCCTGATTTTTTTGTTCGGGCAAAAGAAGGGATGATAGATGGTGACCTATCGAAAATTTGCCCTTCGTCTAACGCCTCCTACATTTTGGGTTCCTATGTATTGGGTATTTTGTATTCACCGTAGTTAGGTATATACATTTAGACGTCACTATGTAGATGTCACTATGTAGATGTCACTATGTAGATGTCACTATGCAGATGTCACTATGTAGGCATATACAGTATACATTTAGGTAGCTACATTTAGGCATCACTATGTAGGCATCTACACAGCATATGCAATCTATTATTAAATATAAATAAGCACAATTTCGATGCCCTTAATAGGTCTTCTCTCGACACCCCAATTTTTATTTGATCTGTGCCAATAATTCAATTTATTGGCAGGAATTTGATTCTTACATTTC
>PZPG01000099.1:0-2840 GCA_003045995.1 Bacteroidota bacterium | reverse complement strand
ACGATCGATGGCATGCAAGTTCACGTAAAAGATGAGGGTGATGGGCCGACTCTGCTCTTTCTGCATGGGATGTTCGCATCACTTCATACCTGGGATCCATGGGCCAAAGCTTTCGTGGATCAGCATCGGGTAGTGAGAGTGGATCTGCCCGGATTTGGCATTACGGGTCCTCATCCTCATGGGGATTACTCTCTACGGGCGTCCATGTATCTGCTGGAGTCGATCCGGGAAAAGCTTGGGATTGAACAGTGGTCAGTGATCGGCAACTCGATGGGCGGTGGGCTGGCGCTAAGTTACGCGCAATTATATCCTGAGCATACTGAAAACGTGGTTCTCTTCAATGGCGGGCGATTACTACCGGCCGCATCGGAAACGGAGCCAGTGCCAAAACCTGCACTTGACACAGAACATGAACAGGATCCAACGTCAAAACCTGCACCTGACACAGAACCGGAACAGGATCCGGCGCCAAAACCTGCACCTGACACAGAACATGAACAGGATCCAACGTCAAAACCTGCACCTGACACAGAACATGAACAGGAGCCGGCGCCAAAACCTGCACTTGGCACAGAACCCGACTCGAACACGTCAACAGCCACAGCTACCGAAACATCAAATCAACCCGACAATGTATCCGGCGAGCGTCAATCATTGGTTCTCCGCGCACTCGCTTCCCCCTCACTTCGCAAAGCTCTTAGTGTGTTGACGCCAAAGTTCATCATCGAAAGAGCGTTGAAAGAGGTGTATGGCAATCCCGATCGTTTGCAACCCGGGACCGTTACGCGCTATTACGAACTACTCCGGCGAGAAGGCAATCGTCAGGCTTATTTAAATCGTAGAGAAATGCGGCCGCGACGGAGTGGTAATTTGCCCGACTTGCCAGAACTCGCCAATCCATCAGTTCTCCCTGAACTTCCGATTCTGCCCGAACCCACTAGCCTTAACGATTCAAAAGTTCCCGTTCTGATTCTCTGGGGTCGGCTGGATTCATGGATCCCCGTACGTGTCGGCTACCGGTTGCATGAAGCGATCGATCATTCGCGACTAATTATTTACGAAGATCTTGGGCACGTGCCGATGGAAGAGGACCCTGAGCGAGCCATCACGGATGTGAAAGAATTTTTGATGCGTGTGGATTCTGTGCCGACTAACAGTAGCCGATAACCTGCTTGATCAAAGGGCAAAGTTTGTGTGTGATTTTGATTACAGATTTTAGATATAAATAAGTGCAATTTCGATGCCCTATATAGGTCTTCACGGGACAACCCGATTTTTATTTGATCTGTGCCAATAATTCGATTTATTGGCATGAATTTGATTCTTATATTTCATTATGATATGCTGTTTATCGCGCATAAAAGCAGTTTTTTGGTGCTTTTTCGCAAAAACACTAGCCACAAAAATGCAATACTCATTTTTCAAGCCCACCCCGTGAAGGGTATATATATAGAGAGAGAGGGGGTGCCGAAAACACACTTTCACCCATCAACAACAAACCCATCACCCACAAACTCATCAACAACAAACCCATCAACAACAAACCACGCATCACCTCATCACGGACGCAACTCTTCAAGCGTCTGAATGATGCGAACTCCAGTCTCACCAGCAAAGTACGATTGCCAGCCAGAAAACTGCGTGTACGCCGCCATAAACACAAAATCCGCCCCGATTTCCGCAGCACATTCGTAATCGATCCGGCTGTCGCCAACGTAAAGGAGCGGATGATGCAACCTAACAGGCGCGAGGTTCTCTTGCTTTGTTTTAGGGCCTCCCAGCACCTCTCGGAAGTACGACCGGATCCCCCTTCGTTCGAACAAGGTTCGCACCTCCCCCACCTCACCGCCACTAAGAGCAATCAATTCGTGGCTTTCGGATGCAGTTTCTAGAAGTTGACGGGCGCCGGCAGTAAACGCCACTTCATAAAGAGTTTCTTCGTTGCGGCGGGTGTACGATTCAAGGATTCCCTCTGCCGTTCTCTTGTCAGCGAACCACTTGTGGACTTTAATCTCCCGCGGAATTCCGTTGAGCCCAGTAAACCACTCCGTGAATTTCTCGGCCTCTTGCCGCGACACAAATTCCGCAGCCGCACTCCGAATATTATCGGCTTTCAATGCATTTGAGTCGAAAATCACACCGTCGACATCAAAAATCATCTGTTTGTACTGAGAGCAGTCGATCATCGGGGCTGTTGTTTTTTTATAGTTGAAGGAGAGATACGACAAGAAGAACAAGGAAACCAAAGAGAATCACAACAGACTGCCAGAAGGTAGTGATCGAAAAGAGCAAAAGGGTCTTGAACCAGCGGTCGTTGAAGAAGCGGCGAAAGCTTACAACATAGTGGCCGAACCATGCGAGGCCAAGGGGTGCTGTGATGGCGGCGATCCATGGTTGTGTAGTCGCATGGGCGATGAGCTCAAGTATATCTTGGACGAAGAGTAGCAGAAAGAAGCTGGTGGCAGCGTGAAGGATAAAGATGAGGTGATCGATGTACCAGAGGTCGCGGCGGCGAAAGTATACGATTTTGGTGATGAGTGCCATTAGAGGCAGAGTGAAAAAGAGGAGTTGGGGTATTCGCTGGAAGATCTCTTTGCCGAGAGCTTGCTGGATGCTGGTACCATCGCTATACGTGGATTGAAGGTGATAAGCTTTCTGGATAACGAATAGTTCAGTTCTGTTGTCACGCTGGTCAGCAGGGAGTGTGGCTTGATGAGAGAGGTATTCATCGAAGGTGGCGAATTCGAGGTTAAGGAGGGGTTCTGTGCCGGATTCTGCCCCGGTCTCGGTCTCCTGTTCGCCACTAAGCTCCACGATTCTCTCAGCATCCTGTTCGCCGC
>PZPG01000098.1 GCA_003045995.1 Bacteroidota bacterium | reverse complement strand
TTGATTGGCGGGCAACTCGAATCGGATTGATGTGGTTGGGTTGAAGGGGTTTGGATAGTTCTGCAAGAGTGAAACTTGTTTCGGCAACTCCGAGACTATGGCGCCATCCTCGATTTCTGAGGTGCTAACCTGTACCTGCATGGTTTCTGCGCCCTCAGGAACCATCACTCCTTCTCCTGGTCGAAGCGACAGACGGTTTAATTCGGTGCCTGTATCATCTCCAAAAACGATCTCGTAGTGGTAGGAAAGAGCACTCTGGTCGGCATCTGCCAAAGGCGAGTGTGTTAAATGCATTTGTGTATTTACCGTTTCTGGCGCATCAAATATGACGCGCGTCATGCCCGCTTGCTGCAGGTGGATCATTGCAGTACTTCCTTCGGCAATCCAACGGCTCTCATCAAACCGAGCATCAAAAGAACCGGCAGGAGGTACGGGTGGAAGGGTTGTCATCAGGGGATGAAGGTTATTGCCTAGCCCGGAACCGGGTGTCGCTACGTCTCTACCAAAGAAAAGGGTATGAACTGGCCCACTGGAAGGCCGATTGGAAGCCTCTTCAGCGCCCGATGCGCTCGCGGTCTCCCCTTCCTGGATCATTTCAAAGGAGATTCGATGGTAAAGCGAGCGGTCGAGGTGCTCCCACACCGGATGATGTTCGAAGTGTGCGGTTGATGCGCCAATGGTGCCATTTGTACTGGGAGAGCCGTTTGCGCCAGTCGTACTCTCCACACCAGTAGTACCAGCAGTAGCCGGGGCCCCGGTTGCCGGCTGCAGGGTGATTGAACCAATCCCCGTCGATGCTACCCAAAACCCAAGACCGGGCTCAAGCTCGGTGACTGGCACATAACTTCCGTTAAAACTGTACACACTTCCGGGGACAACCAGCGCGTCCGGATCGTTAATCGTAGCCATCGATGTTAATCCGCCGATCAGATTCCAATTGGGGTTGATCGGGATCACCAGCTCATTCACGGCATCCCCCTCAAACGTAATGGTATCCGCGGACGTAAAATTGAGCCAGTAGCCATTCCCCGGAGTGAGGGTCGATTGCTGGACATAGCTTCCGGAATATCCGTACAGCGACTCTGACAGCGTTTCGGGGAAGATCTCACTGTACTGGTCGTGTGCCTGCTGCACCGGCAAACTTACAATGTTCCATTTGTCACCATAGGTCTGCACCACTGTTTGCGCGCCACCCAGCGTGTGCGTGAGGTACAGTTTGTCGATGAACGCCTGATCGACGACCAATTCCCCGGTCGATCGCATATCCAGATCCACAAAAATCCCTCCAACCACGTCCGTGAGACGGAACTGCGTATCATCCTGGGGTAACAGCGCAGGATTCCAGGTTAGGGTGATGGGAGAGTTCCCGGTGCTGGGACGGAAACGGAGTTCCCACTGGTTTGATGGCCCGTCGGCAGATAGTTGCGCGTCTGTGGAATGTTGGGCTCCTGTGGTGTTGTGTGCTCTCGCGGCATGATGTGCGCCTGTAGATAGTTGTGCCCCATCCGTCAGCGTGGGCAAGATCTTCTCAAAGTAGGACGTATTATTCACCACCAGTCGACCGTCGAACGCACCATCCGGTGGAGGTGGCGGGGCCAGACGATCATACAGTTCGTTGTACGCTAGCGTTGCATCGGGCGCAGAACCGATCGTCAATTCAATGTCATTGGGCAGGGCGTCCGAGACCTTGATCGTAAAGGCATAGTCGCGCAGATCCTGCATCACCTCGAGTGTGAGCAAAACATCCACGATCGGATTGGAAAAGTCATTGCTGGCGATGCGAAGGGTTCTCTGAAAGGTGCCTCCAGAGAGGGAACCGGCATCCACAGAGACATTGACCGTTGCTGATCCACCGCCAGGAATGGGCGCAGACGGTGCATTGTAGGAGAGCCATCCCGGGGTTCCGCCATCCCGGTACACCCGAACATTGTCAAAGTGGCCGGTTTCGCCGGCATGCCAGTTGTCGGAAAAGATCGCCACCTGCGAGAAATCACCCTGGTTTCCGGCGGGAGCCGCCCCATCATACACTTGCTGCTGATTTACATGCACTACGAGCGACCCTCCGGTCGATCCGCCCGGCGTGTAGGCCACTTTCACAGATTGCCATTCAGGAGAACCTGTCCAGCTACCTACAATCAGATCGGATCCTCCGTTGGAAAACACGAGATTGCCCTCGTAATTCCAAACAAAGGTTGCCAGAAACGATCCTGTCGTTCCATCAACCAGAGAAAAACCATAATCGGCACCACCCGTTGAGCTGATACGGAAATCCATTTCGACTACATTGGCCGCCGAAGAGCCATCATTACCCAGGTCGAAAACCGGGCTGAATGCATAGAAAATCTTGTTGTTGATCTGCGTAGGGACGTTCGGCAGATAGAGGCTTTGGGATCCAACCGAAGCGAAATCATCGTCGACGATCGGGGAAAGCGGAGTGTGAGGCTGCAGAACGGACGATCCACGCTCTCCGAGTGCCGCTGTCCATCCTGCTTGTTCGTGAATGCTTCCTGTGGTGAAGCCCTCCTCAGTGGTAAATCCGGTACTAGTTGCGCTGGCATTCACATCGGTTACGCTCACGTCGAGTGCATTGAGCCCGTTATTGTCGATGCTGATGGTGCCGGAAGCCGTTTCGCCCGCATTGAGCATCCAGGAGAGCTCGCCAGGGGACACGGAGATAATGGCGTTTTGCGAGGAGATCGAGTTAAAAAGATTGATCCGACCGTTGGTAATTGCCCGATTGTTGAACCCAGACGGGGTATCGACGCCATCCATCAACCACTGCTTGAGGTCGTCATAGCCGGCATTGGGGTAGGCGGCTTTCAGCAGGCCAGCGGCACCTGCTACGTGGGGAGCGGCCATCGAGGTTCCAGTGAATGTGGAGTAGGAGTTGCCAGGAGTTGTGGAGCGGATGTCGGTTCCCGGCGCAAAAAAGTGAACCGTTTCGCTACCATAGTTGGATCCGGAGCTTCTTGTATCGAACCGTGTAGAGTTCCCCACCGAAATCACGTTGTCGAAATACTCCATCATGTTGGCTGGATAGACATTGAGCACATCATTGTCATTGTTGTCGTTTCCGGATGCCACAACGAACAAGTGATCATTGTTGAGAGCGTTTTGAAGGGCGGATGTGTAACCTGGAGGCGGGCCGGAGCTGGTTGGACTAGATCCGTAACTGTTGTTAGAGATTTTCGCGCCATTGCTGATGGCGTACGAGAGCCCCTGTGTGATGGCAGACTGCGGGCATCCGAACGAACCACACACCCGGACAGCCATAATTTTGGCATTCCACATCACGCCTGTGACGCCGGTTCCGTTATTACCAACTGCTGCGACCGTTCCTGCTACGTGCGTTCCGTGCCCGTCGGTATCCATCGGATTGCTATCGTTATCCACAAAATCGTATCCGTAGTTGCCGTTGGCGTCCTGCCACATGTTACCGTTCAGATCCACGTGATTGTAATCTACACCAGAATCCAGAATAGCGATAATCACATCGTCCGATCCGGTCGTTACCTCCCAGGCGTCTGTTGCCGAAATGTCTGCGCCGGGTGTACCACCGGATTGCCCAAAGTTTCGAAGCCCCCACAGGACACTAAACTGAGAATCGTTCGGAAAAATGGCTTGAAGTCCTTCGTTTTGAAGAGCGTGTTGCGGGTTGATGTTTGGGTTGATGGTTCCTACGGTGAGCCCCGGCTGCATGAGCCCCGGCCGGATGAGCGACGGCCGGTCTTTTTGGGATGTCTTTGATTGCGGAAGGATGTTGTCCATACTCTCCTGTCCAAGACTCCCCTGCCTGGAATCACCTGGACCCATACCCTGCCCGGAATCACCCGGAACAACCCCCTGCCCCGATGCGTCCGAATCCACCCGCCGTTCCACCGCCGGCAGATGATACACAATATCTGGTTGCACAAACTCCACCGCCGGGTCGCGTGCGATCTCCTGCATCCGGCTCTCCAAGTTGGTCGCATCGATCGGCAACTCCCAAAGTTCTCCACGAATCAGCTCCAGATCCGCAATGGGTTGCGCTTGAAAACTCGTCGCAAGAGCTGCACGGCTACGAGACTGCACCCCATCACGATACCCAATAATAAGCCGGTCTTTCATATATGTGATCTCGCCATATCCATCCACAAACGACGTAATGACAGGCGAATCGGCACTTTGTGAGTTGGCATCCTGCGAACCCGCACTCTGCGCCATTCCGGAAACCGGCACCATCAACACAGGCCAAAAAGACATCGTAGTGAGAGTTGCCGCAAGAAGGGAATGCTTGAGAACGGCAGACACAAAGGGAGTAGACATCAAAACGAATTTCAAGTATTTCATAA
>PZPG01000010.1:41621-52022 GCA_003045995.1 Bacteroidota bacterium | reverse complement strand
CATAGAAGAAGGACTTGGAGGGTAGGGGCGACTTTGCCACGGTCGCGCGTAAAATTTGTTCTTATGGTTGAATCCTTTTCATTGATTTCAGTATCAAAGTTGTTTATATTTGATGCTCTTTTTTGATTGATATGTTCGGGGAGTGGCGCAGTCCGGTAGCGCATTCGCTTTGGGAGCGAAGGGTCGCAGGTTCGAATCCTGTCTCCCCGACTTTTACTCGTATACTAACCATGGATTCTTTCTCTTAATTCTTTGGGTCTCTGTATTGAAAACGTGGTGGCGCTTCTTTAGGAGTCTGCATCCGCAAATCCAGCAATCTCCGGATTTCAAACGATGCGCCCGTAGCTCAACTGGATAGAGCAACTGCCTTCTAAGCAGTAGGTTCCAGGTTCGAGTCCTGGCGGGCGTACATCTCCCATCTTCTCTTCTCTATTTTTAATTCCACAAGCGAATCACAGGGAAGCGGTCAAGTAAGCCGCCAACACATCGCAATTAGATCGAGAACGTGCAGTAGTTTTGTCACCAGCTCACCATAATTATGGGGAATAACTACTAATCAGCTAGAGAAAGCCTTAGATGAGCGGTTTCCCTGTCATTTCAGCAGGGATCGGGATCTCCATCAGCGTAAGAAGAGTAGGCGCAACATCTGCCAGAATTCCAGATGAGATGGTTTCGAAGGTATTTTCTGGTGTAACAAGGATAACAGGGACGGGGGCAGTTGTATGAGCTGTGTGCGGAGAACCATCAGTCTGGATCATACAGTCTGCATTTCCATGATCCGATATGATCAAAATTCGGTAATCACAGCGGAGTGCGGTTTCGATCACTTTTTTTAATTCACGGTCTACACATTCCACAGCCTCGATAGCGGCATCAAAATTCCCGGTGTGACCCACCATATCGGGATTGGCGAAGTTCACCACACCAAGGTCATAGACTCCGCTGTTTAATGCATCACACAGTTTATCTGCTACCTGAGCGGCACTCATTTCCGGTTGCAGATCATAGGTAGCAACTTTAGGGCTGGCTACCAGAATTCGATCTTCTCCTATATTGGGAGTTTCCTCGCCTCCGTTGAAAAAGTAGGTCACATGTGGATATTTCTCGGTTTCCGCAATCCGAACCTGTTTGAGCCCATGAGATGCAATTACTTCGCCCAGGGTATGGACGAGACGCTGAGGGGGAAATGCAACATTCACATGATTGTTGAATGTTTCATCGTACGCAGTGAAGGTTACATAATGCAGATCCAGATCGGCCTGCTCAAAAGGCAGGTTCGTTTCTAGTCGCATCAAAGCTTTGGTGATTTGCCGTGCACGATCTCCTCGAATATTATAGAAGATAACCACGTCTCCAGGCTCTATACGGCTTCTCGGATCTGGATCACAGCAATGTGGCTCTATAAACTCATCGGTGATTCCCTGAGAGTAGCTTTGCTCAAATACCTCGGAGGGTGTGGATGGAGTGCCGCGACCATGGACTAACAGATCGTAGGCTTTCTGGATTCGTTCCCAACGGTGGTCCCTGTCCATAGCAAAATAACGACCAACAACCGATGCAACACTACCGACACCAAGTTTCGTTGCGACTTTTTCAAATTCTTGCAGGTATCCAAGGCCACCGGTGGGGGAGGTATCACGTCCGTCTGTAAATGCGTGCAGATAGAAATTAGGCACCTCGCGTTGAACTGCCATCTTCATTAGTGCAAAAAGGTGCTCGTTATGACTGTGGACGCCTCCATCGGAAAAGAGTCCCATTACATGAACTTTTCCACGATCCCGTGCTTTTTTGAATGCATCTGTAAGGATTTGGTTCTGGAAGAATTTCCCGTTCTCAACAGCCATATTGATTCGGGAAAGTTCTTGCCAAACGATGCGACCCGCACCTATATTGAGATGTCCTACTTCAGAATTTCCGAACTGCCCCTCTGGCAGCCCCACCTCCTTTCCGCTGGCAATAAGTCTTGCAGATGGATAGTCTGTCAACAGACGATCCAGATAGGGTGTTTCAGCTTGTTCAAAGGCGCTTTTACCGGGGTCGCCATCAAGCCCCAGTCCATCCAGAATTACCAGCAATGCGCGCTTGTTCATGACAGGTCCCTTGAGAAATAAAAAACTCTATTGTCTCGACTCTCTTTTGCGGTCGGTTTTGTGCTTGGTGCAGTAATCAGAGCTGATTAACGTGCCGTGTTAAGGCTGCTTTTTTTCGGGCCGCGTTATTCTTGTGTATAATACCTTTCAGGCTGACACGATCAATATAGCTGACAGCATCCCGGAGTCTTTTTTCCCCTTCAGCTTTGTCAGTAGTTTCAAGAACGCTCTTAATCAAGGTTTTCATCGTTGACCGACGAGAGCGGTTGTGAGCATTTCTTTTTTTGCTCTGTCTGAGCCTTTTAATCGCTGATTTATGTTGTGGCATGAAATTTACGGATTGAATTGATCGATTTGATGACTTTGTAAGCTTCGAAAATTAACACATTCACAAATAATGTTCAAGAATTGATTGAATCTTTCAATGAAATCGTCTATTTTTCTCGACTTGCAATATGATTATAGTCATCGACGGTCCGGCAGGATCCGGAAAAAGCAGTACAGCAAAAGCATTGGCATCGAGATGCAACCTGACCTTTTTAGACTCAGGGGCAATCTACAGGGCCATTGCGTTATTGTGGCTGCAATCCGACAGGCCAGACGATAAACAGTTTACGAACATCCTATCCGCTGTAGATATTACGACACATGCTGTGGATCATCAGTTTCGTGTCTTTCTTAGGGGTGAAGATGTATCTAATCAAATTCGTACACCGATTGTCGCAGGTTGTGTTAGTGATATTGCGAAAAAGCCGTTTGTAAGAGAGTTTGTCAACCAGTACATGCGTGATCTTGTACAACAGGGAGCATTTATTGCTGACGGACGCGATCTCGGCACCGCCGTTTTTCCAAACGCTGATCTGAAATTTTATATGGATGCATCGGTTGAGGAAAGGGCACGCAGACGATATCAGGAACTCACTCAATCGGGATCCGAAGATGTAAAGCCTTCATTTGAGGATGTTTTAGAAAACGTTAGGCAGAGAGATCATACAGATAGCCATCGGGAAATGGATCCGCTAAAAAAAGCGGACGATGCAATTCTGATTGACACCACTTCCCTTTCGTTTGAAGAACAGATTCAGATCATGGCCGATCATATTGAGAAACAAAAACATCAACCCTAAACCCTTTGCCACAATTCAAGTTGAATGCCGGCAGAGAATAGAAACTGGAAATATTCATGTCAGAAGAACAAAAATCAGAAGAATTAAAAAATGAACTCCTCCACGAGGAATCGGAAAATATAGAAATGACTGTGGATGGAAACACCACAGAAGAGGAGAAAACGGAAGAAGCTGTTGCTGAAGAAACTGTAGGTGAAACGGAAGGAGATACCGACACTACGGAAGATGCTACTACAGAAGATGCTGCCGATGAAGAGGTGGCTGTCGAACAGGAAGAAGAGGTTATAGAAGAAGAGGTTATTGCAGAAGAAGAGGAGGCACCCGCCTACGTAATTCCAACGTTTGATGGTGAAGTTGAGGGGGAAATTTTTACAATGGATCAACTAGTAGCCGCTTCTGAAGACTACACGGATGCGGAGTTCCATGAGCTGGCTGGTATGTATGAAAGCACGCTTACAGAGTTTGATGAAAAAGAGATTGTCACAGGGATTGTCGTATCGGTCGATCAAAAATATGTGATTGTCGATATTGGATTTAAGTCCGAGGGTATTATTCCTGCCAATGAGTTCAAATCCAAAGAACTGTCGAATCTGCAGCCTGGGGATGAAGTAGAAGTATTCTTGGATCGAGTAGAAGACAGAGAAGGACAACTGATTCTATCCAGAAAGAAAGCAGATATCCTTCAGGCATGGGATCACCTCGAGCAGGCTCATGAAACCGGTGCCGTCATCGAGGGATATATCCAAAAACGTATCAAGGGTGGGATGGTTGTCGATGTATTTGGTATTGACGCCTTTTTACCTGGATCACAGATTGATGTTCGCCCTGTTCGCGATTTTGATGCGTACGTTGGAAAAACAATGGAGTTTCAGGTTGTAAAACTAAACATGCAGGCTGAAAACGTAGTTGTTTCGCATCGCGCTTTAATCGAGTCTGACCTCGAGGAGCAACGAGAGGAGATTCTGGAAACCATCGAACCAGGACTGGTTCTGGAAGGCGTTGTCAAGAACATTACAGACTTCGGGGTTTTCATCGATCTGGGTGGTGTAGATGGTCTGTTGCATATCACAGACCTTTCCTGGGGACGTGTAGATCATCCGGATGAGATCGTGCATCTTGATCAAAAAATCAATGTTGCCGTGATCGATTATGATGAGAAATCAAAACGGGTATCACTAGGTCTCAAGCAACTGCAGCCACATCCGTGGGATCACATTCAGGACAAATATCCTGAAAATACACGTGTCCAAGGGCGGGTAGTGTCGATTGCAGACTACGGAGCGTTTGTTGAGCTCGAGAAGGGTGTCGAAGGGCTCATTCACATTAGTGAGATGAGCTGGACGAAGCACCTCAAGCATCCGTCACAGCAAGTGAAGAAAAATGATATTGTTGAATGTGTTGTTTTGAATATCAATGAGGAAGAGAAAAAGATCTCACTGGGAATCAAACAACTTCAACAGGATCCGTGGGAAAATATCCTGGAGCGTTATCCAATTGGATCTCAGCACAAAGGGATTGTGCGCAACATCACCAACTTTGGTGCATTTGTTGAACTGGAGCCGGGTATCGACGGATTGGTTCATGTTTCTGACCTGAGCTGGACAGAGAAAATAGATCATCCGAAAGATGCTGTACAGCGTGATCAGGAGCTTGATGTAGTCATTTTGTTAATTGATTTCGAAAACCGGCAAATCACTCTTGGTCATAAGCAAACCTTGGAAAATCCATGGGAAAAATATGCCGAGGAGTACGGACCCGGTTCTTCCGTAGAAGGAGAAATCAGCAAAATCACAGACAAAGGTCTTTATGTAACTTTGCCATTGGGTGTTGAGGCATTTTTAAGTGCAAAACGTCTCGAAGAGCAGCCGGAAAATCTTGCTGATGCTTACAAGCGAGGTGATAAAATTTCTGGATTTGTCATTCAATTCGATGAGGCTTCTCACACGATTGAGCTCACCCAACTCGACCGGGATAAAAAGAAAGCCGACAAAGCTGAAGCAGTCTTGAAAGAAGTGAATTTCGAGACAGGGACTCCGACTTTGGGAGAAGTTTCCGGTTTGGCTGAGAAATTAGCTGAAAAAGATGCGGCTGAAAAGGAGACTGCCAAAGCGAAAGCGAAGGCTAAGAAAAAAGAGGAGAAGGAGGACTAAATACACGCTTATTGGTCCTCCCATTGGATACAAAAAAAGCCCGGCGCTGTATAGCATCGGGCTTTTTTATTACTAGGATAGAATTTCTGTTGAACCAGATAGATTAATCCAGATACAGAAACAGGGTGTTATTGGATGAATCTACACTGCTTTTCACTTTTTTTCCAGTGTTACGATTGTAAGAGTAGAGGATATTCCGATAAGAGATTAGCTCTTTACGGTCCTCAAATTTTACCTCGATGGCTCTCCCTTCTGGTTCGAGCTTATCCAGATAGGATTTCATGTTTTGGTATTTACTTTTGTTCATCCGTGATGATTGAACAACGCTTCTATTCACAAGTTTTATATCCATGATACGTAGTAATTCATGTTTTGATTTGAATGAGAAAGTATACATCACGATTTAAGAAGAGATGAGCAATTGTCGACACAGCCAGTGTACATAACATATTACGCAACATCTTTGCTTTCGTGTTACTGTATACTTTATGATAATAGATGTTCTGATTTAGAGCATTCTTCATGAAAACGTATATCAATGATAATTATTTCAAGCAGAATTCCAGATTATTTAGAACATCAAAATGGAATAATTTCCATTCGTTGTAGAGCAACTGCACAAAGATAAGAAAAATATAAAACTATGGAAATAAAAATAACATTTACCGAATCATACAAGACGGTGTACTATATATTTTAGTATATAGCTCGAATTTAATCTACGAAGCAAAGAACAATGGCTCTCATTACCACATTTCATTGCCTCATGACTTAAGGCATCCCAACAGGCAAATTTAGGGTACTTGAACATGAGAAAGAAGATCCGAGATAATAGATTCAGAGGAGATATCTTCGGCTTCTGCTTCAAACGTTGGACTGATGCGATGTCGTAATATATCCATAGCAACAAACCGAACATCTTCAGGAGTTACGTAGGCTCTGTGTTCCATGTAGGCTCTTGCGCGGGCAGCCAGATTGAGACTGATCGTAGCTCTTGGAGATGCTCCATTTTTGATCAAATCTCTCATATGCGACATCCCGTACCGGTCTGGATTACGGGAGGATACGACCAGATCAATGATATATTTTTCTACTTTTTCGTCCATGTATAGTTCATTGATCGTATCCCTTGCGGAAAGAATTTCTGCCGTTCCGGCCACTGCCTTCAATTTTGGTTTCTCTTTGGTATTGGCCATTCTTCTCATGATTTCAAGTTCTTCTGACTCGGTGGGGTAGTCCACGTGGAGTTTGAGCATAAAACGATCAGACTGTGCCTCCGGGAGCAGATAAGTGCCCTCTTGCTCAATCGGATTTTGAGTTGCGAGAACGAGAAATGGCTTGTCCAGTACGAATGTGGAGTCCCCAATGGTAACCTGCTTTTCCTGCATCGCTTCGAGAAGTGCACTCTGAACCTTTGCTGGTGAACGGTTGATCTCATCGGCCAAAACGATATTGGCGAAGATGGGACCTTTTTTCACCGTAAATTCACCCTCTTTCTGGTTATATATTAACGTACCAATCAAATCGGCAGGGAGAAGATCCGGGGTAAACTGTATGCGCTGGAACCTGGCGCTTACGGCATCGGAAAGTGAAGATACAGTTAATGTTTTTGCTAGTCCGGGTACACCCTCAAGAAGTACATGCCCTCCAGTAATCAACCCGATCAGCAACCGGTCGATCATGTATCGCTGTCCTACAATTACTTTTCCAATTTCCTGACGAATATCTTCGATAAACTGACTCTCTTCCGAAATACGTTCGTTAAGTTTCGATAACTCTTCCCGGTTCATAAGCTTACTTCTTTGATTTTCTTTGTTAATTCTAATGAATGTATAAAACTGATTATTCTCAGAAAAATAAATGTTTCCAGCGGATATTAAAAGACGAGTGGAAACGAGTCCACCCATGAATTATGCTTGATGACAGTGTGAATTTTGCCTACATTTGAAAGTCAATTATTCAGAAGATTTTAGTATGGAAATATACGCATTTATCTCTTTTGCCGTACTTGCAATTGCCACTGCACTGGGTATGGTTCTCAATAAAAATACGGTGAACAGTGCGCTGATGCTGGTTCTCAATATGGTTTCCATTGCAGGTCTGTATCTTCTGTTACAGGCACAGTTCTTGGCATTAATCCAGATTGTTGTGTATGCCGGTGCTATTATGGTACTGTTTCTGTTTGTGATCATGCTTCTCAATGTGGATGATGATGAACATCTCTTTGATCGATTTCGTGTAAAATATCTTATTGTAACTCTACTTGCAGTGGTCGTATTTGCACAGATCTTATACGGCATCGCTGGAGTGACAGATTTGTTGCCGGAGTTATCGTCCGATATGACCACTGTTGGGACAGTGGAAGCAGTCGCAGAAGTCCTCTATACAGACTACCTTTTTGCATTTCAAATCACAGCGATACTACTTACCGCAGCAGTTGTTGGCGCTTTGATGATTGCACAGTTTAAAGCAGATCCGGAAACTGGAGAACAAGAATCATGATTGGAATTGATTGGTATTTGGCATTAAGTGCTATTTTGTTTGTGATTGGAATCGTTGGCGTTTTAATTCGGCGTAATGCAATTGTAGTGTTTATGTGTGTTGAACTTATGTTGAATGCTGTAAACCTAGCCCTTCTCTCTTTCAGTGCATATCACGGTGATATTGGCGGGATGATTCTTGTATTTTTCTCACTAGCTGTTGCTGCAGCCGAGGCGGTAGTGGGCCTGGCTATTATTATTGCCATCTTCAGAAATCACCTCTCTGTAGATATCCTGAAAGTGAATCTGCTTCGCTGGTAGAATATATTCTACTTTCTTTTCTATACGCGAAACGTATCTCCGTTAGTTTTCCAACTTAGATTCACTACGTGTAACTAGTGTTGGATGATTATAACAGGTGCTGTATGCCTGTAATAAGTGCTGGAAGATTGTTAGAAATGTTGGATGCCTGTAGCAAGTGTTAAATGTTACAGAATGTAGAGTAGAAGCAATGCCATAAAGAAGAGAGTAAAACTCATCATCCATCCAATAGGTAGGCGATAGTTGGCAGATTGCCTGTTTGATGACGGTGGCGATTGATCTGTTGCAGCAGGTTTTATAAGAACGGACGAGAGAGGATCTTGAAACCAGGAAGAGAGTGAAGATGCAATTCCTAAAACACGCTCCTCTGCAACATCAAAGAAGCGATCTACTTTGTGAACAAAAAGAGTGTTGAGCATAGGGGTGAGTTTTCGATAGAACCAATCAATATCCAGGGCCAGAATAGATTCCGGAGCCATCTTTTTCCGGAATATCCAGAAGATGATCAGTGTCATGATGCTGATCTGCATCACCTCAACAAAATGATAGATGGTGAATGGATTGTATTTGACTGCGTACGGTAGATACCGGTATAACGCATCGGGATAGAGACCATACAACAAACAAGCAGCTGCTGTGAGTCCCATAGCCATATACATATTCAAAGGAATTGGACGAAGGTCTGTGGATTGATTCTCTGTTTCTGTAGTCAGATTTTCATTGGCTGTTCTACTAACGGCTGGCCTTGAGAACCAAGTGTAGTAGGGCAGCTTCAGCCCAACACTAAGAAATGTACCCACGGATGCCAGAAGCAGTAAAAGCATGGCTACTTCCTCATGAGCATAGCCGGCTGCGGAAATGGTCATACTTTTACTGATGTAGCCATTGAAGAGGGGCAAGCCTGAGATCGATAGAGCGCCGATCATGTACAGGGCAAAAACCCAGGGCATTTTTTTGAAAAGCCCCCCGAGATGGATCATTTTACTACTTCCTGCTGCATAAAGAATAGCACCTGTACTCATAAAGAGGAGTGATTTATACAGAATGTGACTATATGCATGAGCGGTTGCTCCATTCAGAGCCATTTCGGTGCCAAGACCGATTCCACAAACCATAAAACCTACCTGGCTTATGATATGATAGGCAAGAATTTCCCGAATATCTTTGCAGATCACAGCATACATGACCCCATATATCGCCATGATGGCCCCAAACCAGATGAGGATATCCCACCCAGGAAACATTCGAATTAGCACATAAACGGCTGATTTAGTGGTAAAGGCACTCATAAATACTGCACCGGTGATCGTAGCTTTTGGGTATGAGTCCGCAAGCCAGGTGTGCAACGGGACTACGGCCGCGTTCACGGCAATACCGGAAAGCATCAGAATGTTTGGGAGAGAGTAGATGGCAGGAATAGTTTCGACGGCTAGCGATGATGTTTCCGCATAATGGAGCAAAATACCGGACAAAAATAGCCCACCTCCCAGAATGTGATAGATCAGATAGCGCATTCCCGCACCATCCGACTCCTTGGTACGCTGTGCCCAGATGAGCCATGTTGAACTAACCGCCATGAGCTCCCAGAATATGATGAGTGTGAGGAGATCACCGGCAAATGTAACACCAAGTGCACCCCCGGCATACAGGAGTGCCATGGTTTGTTGTCCCAGCTCCTTCATATGCCATGCATAGATTCCTCCTGTAAAAGCGGTGATGGAGAAAATCATACCGAATACACGGCTTAGCGCATCCATCTCAAACAAAATGAGTTCAATTCCATTCAATGAACCGGTGATGACGTATCCATCCGGTTGGGTCATCACATAGTACAAGGAGAAAAGTGGAAAAAGAAGGAATAAGCCCGGGCGTACGTTTGCCGGAACAAGAGCAAGGATGAGTGCACCTGCAATGAGAATCAAACCGGGTATGGACAGGAGTTCAATCATAATAGTCAACGTCTCGGTTCACAATCTTTTTTCCTATAAATTTGGCTGCAAAAATGATGATGGTACAACAAACCATCCCGAATAGCGCGTAAAACCCTGGTATTTGATTCCACCAGTGACTGTCATAGTCCGAAAGGTATGCAAACTCCAGGTAGAAGGTCACCCCCAGAACCAGTACTACAAGAACGACAGGAATCCAGTAAATGGGTTTGATTTCAGACTTCATTCAATATTTGTGATTTGATGAATGCCGGTTATGTCATCTGCTGTAATATCACCTGCTG
>PZPG01000010.1:0-41542 GCA_003045995.1 Bacteroidota bacterium | reverse complement strand
GTCAGCTCCCGCTGTGTCAGCTACGATCGCAAAGAGGGACTGACTGATGTCGGTCGCAAGATCCAGAAAATTGAAAAATAAATTGGGAAAGAGTCCGAATAAAACCGAAAGCAGCGCGGTGATCACAAGAGGAACGACCATAAATGGGGAAGCTTCTTTGGCATGTTCGAGTCCGGACCCTGTTTTGAAGTAGGCTCTGTAGAGAATGGGGAAAAAGTATCCGGCATTAAGAAGTCCGCTGACGATCAGGATGATGACCGGGATCATCCTATCACCCTCCAGAGAACCCAGAATGAGCGTCCACTTGCTAAAAAATCCGTTGATGGGAGGAATACCAGCCAATCCCATGGCTCCGACTGCAAACGCACCCATCGTCCAGGGCATCACTTTGGCAATTCCGTCCAGTTGGGAAATTTCCGTTTTATGCAAGCTTACGTAAATCGCTCCGGCACAGAAAAAGAGTGTAATTTTCATGGTTGCATGTGCCGCGATGTGCATGATACCCCCCTGGATACCTAGTGGCGTCAGCAGAGCGATTCCCAATACGATGTAGGAAAGATGCCCGACGGTGGAGTAGGCAAGCCGGCGCTTTAGATTGTCCTGCGCAAAAGCGATGAGTGATGCCAGTATGATGGTAGTTCCCGACAAAACAATAAGTATATCATTCAGCGAATAGAGTTCCATGGTCTCTACTCCGAATACATATCCCGCAACACGGGTTACAGCAAATACACCAGACTTCACAACTGCTACTGCATGCAACAACGCGCTCACCGGTGTAGGAGCAGCCATCGCGGCCGGTAGCCAGCTATGGATCGGCATCAGTCCGGCCTTCACGCCAACGGCTCCCAGGAAGAGAACAAAAATGAGAAGCATTACGGGGCGGGGCAGATCGGATTCAGAGAACAAGCCCCCTGGTGTGAAATCGAGTGATCCTGTATAGTGATAGACCAGAGCGGTTGCTGCAATCAGCATCAATCCAGCTGTTAATGTGTAGGAAAGATACTTTCTGCCAGCCTGGATCGCGTCACGATTTTCTTTGTGGATCACCAGTGGATAGGTGGCCAGCGTTAGCATTTCATAAAACAGGATGAAGGTGATCAGGTTGGCTGAGAAGGCAATTCCAATGGTGGCAGACAGGCAAAGAGCAAAACTGGCAAAGTAGCGGGTTTGTTTTTTTTCGCCAGCCCCGCGCATATAGCCAATGGAGTAGAAGGAGGTAAAGATCCACAAACCAGACGCAATCACGGCAAAATACACACCAAGCGGATCAGCTTTCAGCGCAAAAGGAAGTCCCGGAGCGAGATCAAAGAGTTGGATCTCAACAGAAGTACCGGCAATAGCGTAGGGTAGCAACTGAAGGACAAGCCAGAACTTAATGATACCTGCTAGAATCGTCCAGAATTCTCTTAGATTTGGATAGGATCGGCTCAGTAGGATCGGCACAACGGCTCCAAGCGATGTAAGAATCGCAAATAAGGGTACCAATTCGATCATGGACTCTGGATATATCATAGCTTCAGATCATAATTGAAACGATCAAAATGGGTATAGGTTTAGGAGAAAACTGACGATGGCGGCGTTAGCAAAACCGATGACAAACAGCGACAATGCGAGTACAGCCAACGGAAGCATAGCACTAAAGCCAGGCTCGGAATAAGCACCATCACCGGGTTCTTTTTGTGCCTTGGAGGGATCGGCCATGTAGACTTTTTCCAGGATTCGGAAAAAATAGACCGCATTCAGCAATGAGCTCACAAGAATGACACTTAGCAGAACCCAATTGCTGTTTTCAACGGTTCCCAGAGCCAGATACCACTTGCTAAAAAAACCTGCAAGAGGTGGTAAACCGACCATAGAGACAGCACCTACGGTGAAAGCGGCCATGGTCCAGGGATACTTTTTCCGGTAGGCATCATGAAATCGCCGGATATCGGAATGGCCCTCTTTGAGTCGGAGATGCCCGGATACCATAAATAGAAGTGCTTTCATCACGGCATGATTGAGAACATGCAGAAGAGCCCCTGCAAATCCCCATGGATTCGCCAGACTTAGTCCCATAAGGATGTATCCAATTTGAGATACACTGCTGTACGCAAGCATTCGTTTTATCTCGGTTTGAGCGATGGCCATCACAGATCCAAACACAATTCCGACACCGGATAAAACTCCGATCACCTCTAGTATGGGTAGAGTCCCATCCATGAATGGGGTGCCAAAGACCCAGTACAGAAGGCGAAAAAGTACATAGGCCGCGACTTTGGTGCCAATCGGGGCGATGAGGGAAGAGGTTACTGATGGTGCAAAGGTGTAGGCATCCGGCAGCCATCCGTGCAACGGAAAGAGAGCAGCTTTGATTCCCATGCCGGCTACGATGAGTATGAGTGCCGCAATGACAGACCGGTGAGAGGCCAACTCTGGAAGCAGACTGGCCATGTCGATCATATTCAGTGTACCTGTGACGGTATATAGTAGTCCCACTCCTAATAGGTAAAGTGTCCCGCCAACGGTACCAATAATCAGATATCTGAAAGCTGCGTATGGTGCAGGCCGATCGCCAACCGCGATGAGAGCGTAGCCCGAGAGAGAGGCGATTTCAAGGAATACAAAGAGGTTGAAGAGATCTCCCGTCAGGATCATCCCGTTAAAGCCAAGTAGCATCAGCATGCTCAATGCATAGTAGGGCATGCGTTTACTGGCAAGTTCTTTTTGCCCGGTTTGAGCCGAGTGTAGCAAAACCATCAACCCGATACTATTAATGATAAGTACAAAAAAGGCGGATAGCCCATCGTATACAAATTCAATTCCGATCGGAGGTGCCCAGTTTCCAAAAAAGTATCGAATCGCACCGTTCTGAAGTACGTACCAGAAGCCATACACCGACAGAGATGTCGCGATACCGCTGCCCAGAGTTGCGAGTGGTTGAGCCCATTGTTCCCGAAAGAGACCAAAAGCCGGCACCAAAAGGGCAAAAAGGATGTAGCTGAGAATCAGCAGAACGGGGAGTTGTGTTTCGATCATGAAAGCTTGTCTAACAATTCCTGTTCATCGAGCGTCTGATATCGATTGTAGATGCCGATCATAAGCGTGAAGGCTACTCCCAGGGTTGCTACGCCAACAACAATGGCGGTAAGCATAAGCGTATGAGGGAGGGGATTAAGATACAGTTCTGCCTGTTCCAGAGGGATCGAAGGGTCTTTAACCGGCACGGTAGCATTGAATTTTGAGGCAACTGAAACATAGAAAAGAATGACTGCAGATTGGAAAATGGCCAAACCGATCGTCTTCTTCACTAAATTTTTCTTAAACAGGATGCCGTAAAGCCCTGCACAGAGAAGGATCATTGTAAAGCCATAGGCATAGTATCCGAAAAAAAGTTCACCCATAATCTTCTCCTTTTACCAGGTTATCGAAAATCATTACGAGGATTGCCATCACAGCCAGGCCAATACCAACTTCAATGATAAGAATGCCGTAATAACGAAGCCATTCCGGATCGAGTCCGGGGAGAGGAAGTTGTGCATAATCCAGGAACATTCCTCCATAGAGCATGGCGGTTAGTCCGGTTGCAAAGTAGATGACAACACCGATGATCGCCAGCGGAGTAGTTGCGAACTCCCGAATCTGTTTACGGGAAATACGACGGCCTCCCGAGACACGAATCAGCAGGAGGGATGCAGCCAAAAGGGCTCCCCCCTGAAACCCTCCGCCAGGGCTGTAGTGTCCGTGAAAAATGACATACCATCCAAAGACCATGATGTAAGGACTTAAAAATCGAGATCCAAGCAGGACGATGGGGCTTTCGTGTCGTCTTCTCATGATCCGCCTCCCCGAATTCGGCGATTTCTTCGAAGGACCAGAAGCGTGATGAGGCCGGCGGTGTAAATTACAATCTGTTCACCAAAGGTGTCGATGCTTCGGTAGTCGCCCAAAACGACGGTTACGATGTTGGGGGTTTTTGCGTCCTTGTAAGCATGTTGTATATAATAGGTTCCGGCTACCAGATTTTGATTGGCATTCGTCTCAAGATTAATGGGCTGGTTTGCAGTTCCCCGCATGGGGAGGTCGGTTACTGCATAGACCATCAGAGACGCAAACAGAAGAAGCCCTAACCATGTAAGTACCTTCGATATCATTGCTTTCAATCGTTTGACCTCCTTGAAGTTTGATAGATTACAACCACGAAGAGGATCCCGGTTACCCCTGCACCAACAACAGCCTCTGTAAATCCAACATCTACGGCGCCCATCGTTACAAACAGCAGGGCCATAAGGAAACTGAAAATGGTCATCATAACTACAGCCACAAGAAGGTCTTTCGACTCCAGTGCTACGATAGCGGAGATCAGAAGAAACAGAAAAAGGGTGATTTCAAGTTGCCAGATCATCGATTACTTCTTGTGGTCTTGGATTGATGGGTTTTGTGTTCATCTGTTTCATTCCATGGAGAGCCGCCAAGAACCGGTCGAATTCCTTTTGCAATCGCAGCCCTTGCAAGTGCGTGTGTTCCGATTGGATTTGCAAGAAAAACGAACAGGATGACCAGCAAAAGTTTCAGACTATTTAAGGAGGATCCTTCAACGATCATCAGTCCGGCTATCACGCACATAATTCCCAATGTGTCGCTTTTGCTGACAGCATGAGAGCGAGAGAAAAAATCGGGAAGTCGCAAAATTCCTATACTTCCAATCAAAATAAAGAAAATTCCCGCTGATATGAGAAGCATCGCAATTACCGGAGCGATTTCGGTAAATGTACCTGTAAACAATGATGGCTCAGTCATGGCGCCGAATTTTAGGGGATTGTATAAACTTAGCGATCGCCAGCGACCCGATGAATCCTAAAATGGCATAGGCCAGGATGATATCGATAAACATCTCAATACGTCCAAAAAGAAAACCAATCAGGCAGATCAGTACAATAGTTTTCGTAGCGATTGCATTGGTTGCCAGGATGCGATCGAACAATGTAGGACCTTTAACCACCCGAATGAGTGGAATGGCGATAATGAAGGTTAACACAATGGTCGCGTAGAGTAGAAAATCATTCATTTCAGGCGCCTCCAGTACTTCTATCTTCGTCGCCTTCTACATTAGCTTGATGATCCAATCCATCTTGACCCTCATTTCGATTCATCTCATTGTGCTTTACAACATCATGAATTACAACATCGTATACCACTGGCCGGTCTTCAGTAGAAAAAAGTTTTAGAACCCGCTTTGGCATATCATCATTAATGATTCCCTCGTATGAAAATGAATCCACTGAGTGGACGGTAAACTGGTCCCCTTCAATGTCCACAGTGAGCGTTCCCGGCGTAAGTGTAATGGAATTTCCGAGGATCATTTTTGCGCGTGCGGTTGGGAGATCAGCCCGAAATGTAACCATGGCTGGTTTTGCAGGAAGGGAAGGGCGGAGGATCAATACTGCAACGCGCCATCCAGCGATAAGAATCTGCCCAAGAATCCAAAAAAGATAAAGTAGCGCTCTTATGGGCCGTATCCGGAATGACTCGTTGTGATCATCTTCAAAAAAAGCGTAGGTCGCAAGGCTCCGATTTACCATCATCACACCAATCACAGATACTACACCATATGCAATATGAATCAAATCAAAATACCCGCTCATCAGCAGCCAGAAAGCCATCAGTGAGATGAAGGACAGCAACGTAGAGAGAACAGAGATTTTCTTTGCTTTCATCTTGATTTATGCTAGAGCGACAGTCAGTCTGAATGAAAGCAGAACATAGAAAAAAACCTCTATTCATAGCAAGAAAACCCGAAAAAGAGTTCTCTTTAAATCCGGAAGATTGGAGTTTAACTTGAAGCAGATTTTCGTATCTTTTCGCTCTTTGAAACACCGTTTCGACGAAGGCGTGTTGGCAAATTTCAACAGAAATCAAGATTTTTGCATACACGCAAGTTCAAAACCTTGCTAACTACATCATCGTAAGGAAGCGCAAAATCAATAATTTTTGAATGGAATCATCGACAGCGCTCATCAGCTTCATCATCGGATTACCACTCCTTGGGTTTCTCATTCACGGCATCGCCGGACTCTCCTCCAAGGAATACCGCACAAAACACATATTTATCGGGACTCTTTCGACACTGTTTGTGTTCATTCCCTTTCTGCTGTTGCTTTCCATCTTTTTTCAATTCACCGCGGAGTCTGAACCACTCTACGTAAGTCTTTTCCGATGGGTTGATGTGGGAAGTTTGCAGATTGATGCTGCTTACCGGATCGACCAGCTCTCATTGGTAATGTCCTTAGTGGTCACCGGCGTTGGCTCTTTAATTCATCTCTACTCGATGGGCTACATGTCCCACGACAAAGGGTACTGGAAGTTTTTTGCCTATCTCAATCTCTTTATTTTTGCAATGCTGAATCTGGTACTCAGCAACAACATGCTCCTTATGTTTCTGGGCTGGGAAGGGGTCGGTGTTTGTTCGTATCTGCTGATCGGATTCTGGTATACTGACATGAAAAAATCGGATGCAGCGAAAAAAGCATTCATCTACAATCGGGTTGGGGATTTTGCATTTCTCGTTGCCATGTTTATGATTTTCGGAACGGTTGGCAGTCTGAACTTCGATCAGATCCTCGATCAATTATATCTCTTCTCTTCGGATCAAATTTTTTGGATCTCTCTGCTCATGCTGATTGGCGCCACCGGAAAAAGCGCTCAGTTTCCACTTTTTCTTTGGCTTCCGGATGCCATGGCTGGACCAACTCCTGTATCGGCACTGATCCATGCGGCGACGATGGTTACCTCGGGAATCTATCTCTTTGCACGAATGTCCCCAATGGTCATTCTTAGCCCTGAGGCGATGATGATTGTTGCTGTTATCGGTGCGTTAACTGCAATTGTTGCCGCTACTATTGCTATTACCCAGACCGATATTAAGGGGGTTCTCGCCTATTCTACAGTATCGCAACTTGGTTTCATGTTTCTTGCCTTGGGTTCAGGAGCATTTACAGCAGCGATTTTCCATGTGGTCACCCACGCATTTTTTAAGGCATGTCTGTTCCTTGGATCCGGTTCCGTGATCCATGCCATGGAGCATGTGAAGCATAAGTTGCATGAAAATGGCAAGCACATCGAGTTCGATCATCAGGATATTCGTTATATGGGTGGGCTGAAAAATGTGATGCCATCTACCTACAAAACCTTTCTTATCTCAACGATCGCCATCGCGGGCATACCGCCTCTAGCCGGATTCTTTTCGAAAGATGAGATTCTTATGCATACCATCAATATGGGTACATCTGAATTTGCCGGAGTTCTTTATTTTATGCTTTGGTTCGTTGCCAGTCTGACTGCATTTCTCACTGCTTTTTACATGTTCCGTCTCACATATTCGACGTTTTTCAGTGAATTTCGTCTTCCAACATTGTTCAAGGATATCCCGGAGTCGGAATCCTATTTGCACGAAAGTCCTAAAACCATGACCCTGCCACTTTGGGTATTGGCTTCTCTCGCAATCCTTGGCGGCCTGATCGGAATCCCGAACTTTTTTGCGAAAACGTTTGGATCCTATGCTGAACTTCATCTTCTCGAGCATTGGCTAGATCCTGTTGTTTCTGCCATACCGCTTACACTCTCAGTTGGATTCGAGTGGTTTTTGATGATTGTGGCAATTCTGATTGCACTTGCAGGAGTCTATCTGGCAAAAGAGATGTACGACGATGGGCAGATGGAGTTTTCTGACGAGGAGATCGAGCTTAAATTTCCTGCCCTGTATCCTGTTTGGAGAGAAAAGTACAGGCTTGACGAATTTTATCACTCTGTGGTGATCCGGCCGGTGGTTACTTTTTCGGAAAAAGTGCTGGCTGTATTTGATCTTAAAGTTCTGGACGGCATCGTGAATCTTACGGGAGGCACCGTTCGTTTTTTCGGAAGCCTGGCTCGGTACTCACAGTCTGGAATTACGGGTCAGTATGCGCTATTCCTAATCTTGGGTGTAGTCATTATTCTGTCAATTTTACTGTTTTAATCACAGGTATCTGTCATATATGGAGTCCTTGCTAAACCTGGTTATCTATCTCCCACTGGCCGGCGCAGTACTGTTGCTGCTGCTTCGCAATGAAAACCACATTCGATGGGTGAGTCTTGCTGCTACACTTGCTGCATTTGTTGCTTCACTTCCACTACTTTTTGGGTTTGATCTAGAGGCGTCACATCTACCACAATTTGTAACAGAAGGGGCGCGAATTACCGAGTCTACAGACATCAAATATCTGATCGGTCTCGATGGGTTGAGTTTGTTGTTGTTTATGCTTACCACCTTTATGGGGCCCTTGGTGATTCTGTCATCTTGGAGTTCCGTGGCTAAAAGCGTGAAGGGGTACTACGCCATGCTTCTTGTGTTGCAAACAGCATCTTTGGGGGTATTTGCCTCCCTGGATCTTTTTGTCTTTTACATTTTCTTTGAGTTGTCACTCATTCCCATGTACTTCTTGATCGGGATCTGGGGAGGGGAAGGACGAATCCATGCTACTCTAAAATTTTTCATCTACACTCTGGTTGGATCCCTTATCATGCTCGTTGCACTCATCTATCTTGGATTTGATGCAGGATCTGTGATGCAGGGCGCTCAGTTTACAACAGATTGGAGATTTATCTCCGGAACATCCTATCTGCCGAATTTACTTCAACAAACGTGGCTCTTTCTGGCATTTGCCCTCGCATTTTCGATCAAAGTCCCCTTGTTTCCATTTCACACCTGGCTACCTTTTGCACACACGGAAGCGCCAACGGCCGGTTCAGTTGTGCTGGCTGCTATTATGCTGAAACTTGGAACATACGGTCTGATTCGTGTAAACATGACGGTGTTTCCAAACGCATTTATGGAGCTGGCTCCCTATTTCGCCACACTCGCTGTCATCGGCATTATTTATGGAGCCCTTGTTGCGATGGTCCAAAAAGATATCAAAAAGCTGGTCGCCTACTCATCAGTCAGTCACCTCGGATTTGTGGTTCTTGGTATCTTTGCTTTTAACACAATTGCAGTCCAGGGTGCTGTGATTCAGATGATTAACCACGGTTTATCTACCGGCGCACTATTTTTGATGGTCGGTATGATCTACGATCGCCGACATACACGTATGATTCGTGATTTTGGGGGTATAGCGAAAAGTGTGCCCCTCTTCGCAGTTCTGTTTTTGATTGCTACGATGGCTTCGATTGGACTTCCGGGTCTCAACGGATTTATTGGTGAGTTTTTCATTTTGATCGGCTCCTTTAACTCGAACCTATACGACCATACGATCTTTGCGGTGATTGCCGCACTGGGGGTAATCCTTGCAGCTATATATATGCTCTGGATGGTTCAAAGAGTGATGTTTGGACCGTTGACCAGCGATGAAAACAGATCCATGAAAGATCTGAACGCCAGAGAGTTGGGTCTATTAATACCGCTTGTTCTATTTATGATCTGGATTGGAGTACGGCCAGCAGACTTCACCCGGTACTCCGAAAACTGGGTGGATCACAGTCTCGAACAGTCTGCACTAAAGGCGGAAATGATCATTGACAGCCGGGATTCTGCAACCGAACCCGAATGGATCACGAACCTGTACGACAAGGATGCATTCGATTATCGGAACATCTACAAAACCAAAAACCAGTAGTAGGAAAGTGATTTAATCCGAAAGGTATGAACCCGTTAGATGTACATACAATTCAGCAAAGTCTGGAAAATCTGGAAGGATGGAGTTATGAGGATGATCAGCTCCGAAAACAGTACCAATTTTGCGATTTCAGTGAAGCGCTTGCGTTTATAGTTCGGGTGGGGCTAGAGGCAGAGAAAGAATCCCATCACCCCGAATTAAAAAATGTTTACAACCGGGTGGAGATTCGCTTGAACACTCATGATGTGGGTGATAAAGTAACAGAAAAAGATCTTCGGCTGGCCGGAAAAATTGATAAGATATTACGTTGATGAACTATTTACACGACATTCAGGCTTTTTTACCCGGTGTGATCATTGCTTTTACCGGTCTTATCACGATCCTGCTCGAATCCCTGAAACGGGATGTCAGAACCATGTATGGGGTGTCTGCTGCAGGGGTGCTGGCAGCACTTATTGCTGCAATTCTATCGTCAACATCGGAGGGAGGCACAGCATTTACGGATGCCATTGTATATGGAGGATGGAGCAGTTTTGGGCAGGTGATCATCCTGATTGGAACTCTATTTTCGATTTTACTTTCGGCAGATTATCTCAAGTCCAAATCTCTTCATTTTGGTGAAGTATATGCCATGATCTTGTTTGCTTCACTAGGAATGCTGGTATTGGCTGCTTCCAACCATCTGATTACGTTATTCTTAGGGATTGAAACGATGTCAGTAGCTCTGTATGTGCTTGCGGGGCTCATGCACTATCGTAAAACCGGCGCGGAAGCGGCATTGAAATACTTCCTGCTGGGAGCCTTTGCAACTGGATTCCTTTTGTTTGGGATCGCGCTGATTTACGGTTCTACCGGTGAGATGACCCTCACTTCCGTGGCGGCTGCTGCATCTCCGACTCCTTTGTTTCTTGCCGGATCCGGACTTCTTCTCACGGGAATTTTCTTCAAGATTGGTGCAGTTCCGTTTCATATGTGGACCCCGGATGTATATGAGGGGACGCCGACCACACTTACTGGATTTATGGCTACCTCCGCCAAAACGGCTTCGTTCGTAGCATTTGCACTTATTCTGGTTCGTATGGTGCCGGAAACCTCGTACGAGTCCTGGCAGTCGGTGATTCAGGTGATCGCAATCCTCACGATGATTGTGGGTAATGTAATTGCGCTCGTTCAGGAAAACGTAAAGCGCATGCTGGCCTATTCCAGTATTGCACACGCAGGTTACCTTCTAGTAGGGATGGCCTCCGGCGGATATAGTGCTGTTTTGTTCTATCTGTTCGCCTACACGATTATGAATCTTGGGGCATTCGGCGTAATTGCCTACTTCGAACGAACGAAAAATTTTGATTTCACGTCCATCGAGAGTTACGCCGGGCTTGGCTCCCGTGCCCCCTTGATGGGTGTTTTATTATCTGTATTTCTCTTTTCTCTCATTGGCATACCTCCGTTTGCCGGATTTATGGGTAAATATTATGTGTTTGCTTCAGCCGTGCAAGCGGGAATGATTCCACTTGCAGTAATCGGGGTTCTGGCAAGTGCTGCCAGTGTTTACTACTACCTTCGCGTGATGGTTTACCTCTACTTCAAACCGGAACACAAACCGGTTCATCTCGAAAAAGCCAGTGTTCTTTTTACTGCTACCTTGATTCTTTTGGCTGCAAGTACGCTCTACTTTGGAATTGAGCCTCTTGTCTCTGTGACAGACCTGTTTGGATTTGTGACAGGAATCTCGCCTTAATTCCTGTTTTATGAACCTTTCTCTCACATCAGCGTAGTTTCGCGCACACTAATTACATCGGTTGGACGAATTGCCAGATAGGGAATCTTTCCTTATCTTTGTTGGCTCTGTTATCGGCGCTAGCACGATGACTGTTTCCAATAGTGGAAAACAACCAAAGACAAAACCTATGAAGACAGATTTTTATGAAATGACCTATATCCTCAGTCCGGTCATGGAAGAGGATGATCGCCAGAAACTGGTAGATAGTATTGCCGGCCAGATCAAAGAGTTGGGTGGTACTATTACCGAGCAGGATGAGTGGGGCACCCGTTCGCTTGCCTATGAAATCGACAAAAAGAAAACAGGATACTACGTTAATCTCTACTTTGACGCTCCCCATACCGCAATTAAGCCGGTAGAAAGAAGTATGCAGATCAGTGATTTTGTGATGCGCTACATGACATTGAAGTATGATGCCAAAATGAAGCGGCATTATGAGCTTCGAAAAAGTGGCAACCTGCCCCGGATCTTTGAGTCCGATGAAGAAATTACCAAAGATCAAGATTAAGGAGATACAACAATGATTAATAATCCATCCCACCCAAAGAAAGGTCATCTAAAGACCAAAGACTGTAAGTTCAGTAAGGCAGGTGTTGAGTTCATCGACTATAAAGACACAGAGACCCTCCTCAAGTTCATGAATGATCAAGGCAAAATATTGCCCCGAAGAGTGACGGGAACCAGTGCCAAGCATCAGAGAATGCTGTCCAGAGCTATCAAACAGGCTCGGTTTATGGCTCTAATCCCATTTGTTGCCGAAAACCTTAGATAATCACCGGAGATAATTATGAAATTGATACTCACTGAAGACGTTGAAAATCTTGGTTTTGCCGGGGATCTGGTCGAGGTAAAGGACGGTTACGGAAGGAACTATCTTGTACCGCAGTCCAAAGCTGTATTTGCCACACCCGGTGCCATACGGCACTATGAAAATCTTCGAAAGGATGCCGAGCAAAAAGCGGCTCTCACCGTAGAAAATGCGAAAGAGCTTGCTGAAAAGATCGAAAGCACATCCCTTACCATCTCAGCAACCGTTGGTGAAGATGATAAGATCTTCGGAACGGTTACAAATGCTCAGATCGCGGATGCGCTCGAGCAGCGTGGTATGATCGTAGACCGTCGGAAAATTTCACTGGATCAGGACATCAAAACACTCGGCGAATACACCGCTACCATTCAGCTGGTTGCAGATATCAAGCCGCAAGTGAAAATTATGGTTGTCAAAGAGGAAAACTAAATCTTGCCTCTATGGTCACCCGTACCAGCCACCTGAAAGGGGATCGAATCTCGCTGCTGCTTTTCATTGTGTTCATGTTGTGTTTGCCAATGGGCGTTATGGCACAGCTACTGGACCCGGTCACTTACGAAATAAAGCAGGCGCCGGAAGAAGTAGCAGCAGGAGAGATCTTTTCCATCCAGGTGGAGGCAACGATTGAGGGAGAGTGGCATCTTTACTCTGTGAATAACGATCCGGCAGACGGTCCTTATCCGACTCAGTTCAGTAGTGGCAGGACCAATCTTCTTCTTGCCGGAGCCGTTCAGGAAACGGAGCCAACCATCGTCTTCGATCCAAATTTTCAAACGGAGTTAGGGTGGCATGCGAAATCAGCTCTGTTTACAATACCCCTTGCATTCCATCCGGAACTGACTGGAAACCAGAAAATCGTTCTGGATGTCCTATATCAGGTCTGCGACGACATATCCTGCCTACCCCCGAAAACCAAAACCATTGACGCTGAAATACGATTGCAGGGGGATCCCGAACCCTCACTTTTGTTTGCATCTTTCGGGCCACTAGACTCTTCTGATTTAACAGGAGAATCTGGCTCTGATTCGGCTTCCGATTCTGACTCAGAATCCAGTCTGGACTCATCCTCCGGTTCCGATCGCGATACTCCCTTTACACTCACCAGTAGCTCCGATATCGCAAGCGACAACATCTGGTCATTTTTGTGGCTCGCCATACTCGCCGGATTTGCTGCGATCCTGACCCCTTGTGTGTTCCCACTTATACCGTTAACCGTCTCCTATTTTTCGGCGGATGCCAATCGCAACAACGGGTCCCCATGGATTCAAGCCCTCATTTTCGGTCTTTCTATCGTATTTATCTTCACCTTGCTTGGCGGCCTTCTATCCCTCATTCTTGGGGTTTCCGGAGTAAGTCAATTCGCCTCCAACCCGTATGTAAACACATTCATCGGGTTGATATTCATTCTCTTTGCCATGAGCATGCTTGGCATGTTCGAACTCCGCCTGCCGTACCAGGTCACCAACTGGCTCAACAAAAAAAGTAATGATAGTGGCGGATCAATTGGCACGCTCTTTATGGCACTTACGGTGAGTGCGGTTTCCTTCTCATGTACAGCTCCATTCATCGGGGCAGTTCTGGCAGCCACAACGTCCGGAGAGTGGTTTACCCCTATGATCGGGATGATCGGATTCTCAGCCGCCCTGTCTAGTCCATTCGTTCTTTTTGCCATGTTCCCCAACTGGCTCCAACGTCTTCCGAAAAGCGGGTCATGGATGAATGCAGTAAAAAGTGTGCTCGCCTTCATTATCTTAGCCGCCTCCATAAAATTCCTGGCCAATGCCGATATCATCTTTGGCTGGGGCTTTATCTCAAGACCACTCGGTATCGCTGCATGGATCACCTTCTTCTTCCTTGCAGGTCTCTACATTTTAGGAATGTACGGCCTCCACGGTGAAAAACGCCCCGATTCAATTACTGCCGGCCGGGTTATGCTATCTATACCCTTCTTCCTCTTCTCATTTTATCTTTTTCCCGGGTTGATGGGAGCCAATCTTGGATTCTGGGATGCCTACCTGCCTTCAAGACAAGTGAACGAAGTGAGCCTAATTCAATCTCTTGGACGGTACGCAGGCACAGGAGGGGCGCTGGAATCAAACGAGGGAGCATGGTCATCCAGTTATGATGCTTCAGTAACCAGCGCAATTGAGAATAATCAGCCCGTATTCATCGATTTCACAGGTTACACTTGTACCAACTGCAAGGCTATGGAAGCCAACGTATTTCCGGATCCCAAAGTACAGGAGCTATTTGCTCAGATGGAAAAGGTAAAACTGTATACCGATGGTGGTGCGGATGCAGAAAAAAATCAAACCTTTCAATTCGAACTTACGGGAACCCTTGCACTCCCCACGTACGCCATTGTTGATCCGCAAACCGGGCAGGTTCTCGATCAGCTTATAGGGTACACAAAAACTACCGATTTCGAAGCTTTTCTCCAGCAGGGGCTCGATCGTCACCGAGAGTGGAACAAACCGTAAAAAACTGCTTTTCTTATGGGATAGTTGTTACGATACTTAGCTACGATACTTAGCTACGATACTTAGCTACGATACTAAGGAAGCCATCACGGCCATTCGTACAACCAACAAGTAACCCAATCCCGACCCCCATCAGAGCTGTTGCTATCATACATGTTGTCCTGCTTCTGCTTTTCGCGGTTGCAGTGAAGACGGTTGCCCCGGATGCGGTGCAGGCAGTTGAGAAGATGCGCCCTTCGATCGAGAACTCAGTGGCTGGAGTGTCTGCTAAAGTTCATGCAATGGTTGCAAATTCAGTTCTTTTTAATTCTGCAGATGTGGATTCTTTGGTATTGGAATCAGTGGTTGCAAATACAGTGATTCTAGACTCTTTGGACGTGAATTCTAAGGACATGGATTCTGTGGACGTGGATTCTGTGCATGCTCCGCAACATGTACCAGAAATCATCGAGCGTACTTTTGACCTGAAGACCCCTGCTGATACCATATATGTAAGCTTTTTTTTGAGGGATGATGAGATTCAAGTTGTTCACGAAAATAAACCTTTGCCCTCGGAAGAGTGGAAATTCTCGGCACCCGCTGGCCGGATCTACTTTCGGGTTAGCGCCGCCAGATTTTCACAAAGCCGGCTAGTCACCATCCGATACCACAAACCCATCCTGCAAATCCCTGCATTTTATCAATACGTACTCCCGCCCGCACATGTAGATATGCAGGGCGATGTAGCATCGCCATCAACCCGCACAATACAAAACGAAAACGAAACATACTCTGTAGGGGATGACGTGCATGATGGAGGTAGAAAGAGCGGTGGGGGAACAGGGGGCATTGGGGGAGCAAAAGGCAGTAGGGACACAGGTAGCAGCTGGGGCACAGGGGGCAGCACTTCTCCGAATCTAGACGGATCGAATCTAATTCAAAGCGGGTCCTTGTCCAGAGGGTTTACCATTGGAAACAGGCAGGATCTTTCGCTAGAGAGCGGATTGAGGTTAAACCTAAGTGGTGAGATTGCAGAAGGTGTATCGGTAACGGCAGTGTTGACAGATCGTTCCACGCCGATTCAGCCGGATGGGACTACGCAGACGCTGAGGGAGTTCGATCGGATCTTTATTGAGATGCGCTCGGAGGAGAGTCGTTTACAGATGGGGGATGTGGATCTTGAGATTGCAGATGTAGAGTTTGCAGCGATCCGGCGACGAGTACAGGGCGCTTCGGGAGAGTTTCGACGGGAAAACAGGGAGGTCCGGTCTGCCTTCTCACTGGTTCGGGGGACGTTTCATTCGATTGATTTTCGCGGGACGGAGGGGGTTCAGGGACCATATCGGCTTCAGGGAATTTCGGGAGAGCGTCCGGTATTGGTGATTGCAGGATCAGAAAGGGTATTTCTTGACGGCGAGCTTCTCACAAGAGGACGGGACCACGATTACATGATTGATTATTCGCTTGGGGAGATTACGTTTACACATCGAAGGCTGATTACGGAGAATCATAGGATTTCAGTTGATTTTGAGTATCGTACCGGAGACTACTCCAGATCGTTGATTGCTGCGCAAGGCCGGGAAGACAGGATGATGGATGGAAAGCTTTCGGTTGGGGCAGCGTACGTGCGCGAGGCAGACGGCAAGAATCTGTTGTTCTATCCATCGCTATCAGACCAGCAGTTGGCAGAGCTTCAGATGCTGGAGGCGGGTGAGTTACTCCGCATATCCGGTGCGGATCCATTGGAACCGGGTGAGCAGCCGGACGGGCCTGTTTATGTTCGGCGTGATACCCTGGAGGCGGGCCAACTTGTCACCATCTATCTGCCGGCAAGTGGATTAGAGGAGACCCTGTATCGGGTACAGTTTACCGACGTGGGGGAAGGCAGAGGGAGTTATCGTCGTTCGTCGGGGAACCAGAATGGGGCGGTATTTCTCTGGACCGGTTTCGGCCAGGGGCGCTATGAACCTGTGATTCAGATCAAGCCACCGGAAAGCCATCAGATGGTAAGTCTGACGAGTGAGTATCGCTTTCATGAAAAGGTGCGAACCTATTCGGAGTGGGCTGTGAGCCAGGTGCAGACGAACAGGTTTTCGACCGGCACAGCATTGTCCGATCAGGCAATCCGCCATGAGTGGGTTGTGGAGGATCTGGATGTTGGTAGAGGATCGCTTTCGGCACATCTTCGGTACCGAGGTCAGACGGATGGATTTCGGCAGTTTGGAAGACAGAATCCAATAGAGTACGAGCGATATTGGAATTTGGGAATGGAGAGGCAGTCGATGGCAGAGTCGGGTGCCCGAAGGGATGAGCTTGAGCTGGAGATGCAGGTGGAACTGGAGAGTGAGACGATTGTTTCGGCAGGAGGGGGATATTTGCAGATGGCAGGGGCGGAGGCTCTCCGCGCCGAATCGGAGATTCGGCATATGGGGCCGGCCTGGCCTGAGATGGATGTGCGCACGGAGTGGGTGCGGCAGGATGACAGGCAGTTTGGGTTGTTCGGAGATTGGTTTCGACAGGCCGGCCGCATTCGAAAGGAGCTTGGGGTCGGTGCTGCCACATATGAAAACGGCAGAACAAGGGATTCCCGTGGCCCCGATTGGCTGCATTCCATATGGCAAAGGGCCGGACGACTCGGGCTTTCGCCGTTTTTCCGATGGGAGCTGGAGCACCGCTCGATTCGATCGCAAGAGGGGCTCCTTTCGGCGGAGAGCCTCGCTTTCGACGAAATCCACCCTGGTTTGTCCATGAATGGCTCCTGGTATGATGTTGAAGCGGGCATCGCATTTCGTAATCAGCGCCTGCCCATAGGTAATAAGCTTCAAACCTCATCCAAAGCCAGAACATCAACCCTAACAATGAGAATTCGTCCAAACTCTAGATTTTCTTCAGAAAACAGCTTCCAGTTCCGAAGAAGGGACCTCCAAAATCAAACCGCTACAGAGTCATTTGAAGCTTCCATGAATACGTTCGAAATGAACACAGATGACGAGGCCGCACCAAAAGCAGAATCACCAAACACCACCACACCCACCACATCCACCACACCCACCACATCCAACACACCCAACCTGAATAAAAATACCATACTCGTTCGATCCTTTACTCGATATACAACTCTTTTTGGACTAGAAACGGATCTTCTTTATGAAGTCAACACAGGGCAAAAATCGCTCTATCAGGAAAGATTCATTGAGGTGGGACCGGAAGTTGGATTTTATGTCTGGGAGGATCTGAATGAAGACGGACTGCAGCAGTTAGACGAATTTTTCCCGGAGGCTAGTCCGGATGAGGGAATGTACGTTCTGCAGTACATGCCGTCCGATGAATTGTTCACAACCGCAGACCTCCATGTACGATTCACCGGGGAAATGGATCTGCTCCAATCATACCAAAAACTTTTTGGGCGAGATCGTACTCCATCAAACCGAATCCTATGGTCTGGCACATTGGACATCAATGAGGTGAGCACCGAGCAGGATTTGAAAAGCGTGTATTTACTCCGCCCTGAGGTTCTGCTCAATGATGAAACAACATTGAATGGATCGATCCTGCATCTTCAGCGAATCGACTGGCAAAATGAAAAACGGACGCATGAGGGTTCTTTTCAATATCGTTCGCTCCGGTCAGTGAACCGTCGTGCGGGAGGATTGGAGATGCGATTTCGCGAACAGGCCGAATGGGAAGGAGGCGTACGCATTTCATCGCGCTGGAGAACGCATTGGCAGTGGTTGAGAGGTCGGACGGAGTCTGACTCCGAAGAGATCGCAACCAGAAATTTTCAAATCGTTTCTACTGAGCTTCAGCACGGATTAGAGTTCATTCCCAATCGCTCAGCAAAGTTGGATTTTGTAATTTCGTGGGCAGATAACCGGAACCGTATTCCGGGAGAAGCGCTAAAGGCAACCGTTTGGATGCTCAAACTAAACACCCAGGTTTCCCTTTTTCAACGATTGCAAAACCGCGCTGGCATCGAAATTCAGCATACAGATCTTTCGGATGAGGGGAATCCGCATCTGGTCTATGAGGTTAGCAACGGGCTTGGCGGCGGCTCCAGAATTCGATGGAATGCGTCTTCCAGTTACCGTACAAGGGGTCAGCTCACCTTTACTTTGCAGGTTCACGGTCGCACCACAATGATGAACCGAATTATTCAGACTGCAAAATTTTCCGTGCAGGCAAACTTTTGAAACAAAATTCAACAATTTAAAACAAATTACAGGTTCCGCTTTCAAAGTGGGCAAGTTTCAGTTATTTTAGAGCCAGCCAAAAATTGGCCAAGATTTTGACATTTTAATCGAAATAAAGTATCATTTCGTGCCCTTCACGGGTAAAACCAAAACCAAAATTTCGGAGTAATTCTTATGACTTCATCCTTAGCTCTCATTTTTCTACAGTCTGGAGCTGATGCCGGCTTTTTTAATGTAATCGTCGAACAGTTTAATCAAGGTGGAAACTGGATGTGGCCGGTTCTCGTGGCACTGATTCTGGGTCTTGCCATCTTTCTGGAGCGGGTTATTACACTCAACCTTGCAGACATCAACACCGCAAAATTTACCAAAGAGGTACAGGAAGCCCTCGATAATGGAGGTATTGAAGCGGCCCAAGAGATCTGTGCGAACACACGTGGCCCGGTAGCTTCTGTTTTTCAAGCCGGTTTGATGAGAGCCGATGAAGGAGTAGATGCTGCTGAGAAGGCGATCACCACGTACGGGTCTATCGAAATGAGTTTTCTGGAGCGTGGTCTCGTATGGTTGGCTCTTTTTATCGCGGTAGCTCCCTTGCTTGGCTTCCTTGGAACCGTGGTTGGTATGATCCAGGCGTTTGATGCGATTGCAGCCGCAGCCGATATCTCTCCAAGCATTGTGGCCGAGGGGATTAAAGTGGCTCTTCTTACTACGGCAGGTGGTTTGATGGCCGGTATCATCCTTCAGGTTGGTTACAACTACTGCGTTTCCAAAATCGACCGTATCATTGCAGACATGGAAGAGAGCTCCATCGCTCTGATCGATTCTATCATCCTCATGAAAGAGGGTAAGAAAATTGTAAAAAGCACCGACGAGTAATTCTGCGAATCAGTAACGTAACAACCCAAATACAACTATTATGAGTTATATAGCAATAATCGCAGTATCAGTACTGATCGCAGTGGGACTGTTGGTTGCTCTTTTGGCAGGTGTTCGCAATGTCATCGACGGACGCTCAGATCTCAAAAAAGTCGCCATCATGGCAGTTCCAGCCGTTGTCCTCGGAGGCTCTTATGCGGCACTAGGGACACTCGAGCAGGCTGGAGTAGCTACCATGATTGTGATGATCGCGCTGATGGCTCTTGGTATTGTGGTCTCCAGTATCAAGCGAACATTTAATCTTTAATCAGCTATGCTTAAAAAGAAACGAAACCGGGAAACACCGGAAATCAACGGTTCTTCCCTTGCAGATATCGCTTTTTTGTTGCTGATCTTCTTTCTCGTTGTGACAACCATCGATGTGGATACGGGGATTGGCCTTGTGCTACCACCCATTCCTGACGACATTGAACCACCCCCCATCCGTGAGAGAAATATTCTGAATATTCTTGTCGATGCTCAGGGCAGGGTTCTCATGGATGGTGAGCTCACAGCAGTGGTACAGGTCAAGGATAAAATTGTGCGGTTTGTGAACAATAACGGGGCAGATCCGGAGCTGTCCGATTCGCCCGATGACGCTATTGTATCGATCAAAACAGATCGTCGCACCCCATATAACATCTACATCGACATGCTGGATGAGGTCATGGGTGCTTACGCTGAACTCCGGAATAATGAATCCATGGCACGATTTGGAGTTTCATTCGATGCTCTCAATGAGGAAAGCGAACAATATGAGGAGATTAAAAATGCTTTCCCCAAACGGATTTCGATCGCTGAACCGGATTAGCAGGAAACTTTAGGAGGCAAACATGAGTAAATTCAAAAAGAAATCAGCAAAAACAAACCAGGCGATTCCTACCTCTGCAATGCCTGACATCGTTTTCATGTTGCTCATCTTTTTTATGGTGACAACCGTTCTCCGGGAAGTTGAGTTGCAGGTACAGGTTCAATATTCGCGAGCGGAAAACATCGAAAAGATTGAACAGAAGCGACTGGTTAGCTATGTATATATTGGTCCGGAAAAATTGGCTAATTCCAGAGTTGGCGATACACGGGTACAGATTGATGATGCTCTCATTGATGATATTGGAGCGATACGTAACATCATGTATGATAAACTTCTGGAAGAGCCGAGATTAATCGTATCGCTCAGGGTGGATCAGGAATCGGAATTTGGGATCGTTACGGATGTGCAACAAGAATTGCGACATGCAGGGACATTACGAATCAACTATTCTACATTATTTGAGACCCTCTGATTCTGTCGAACAGTCGATGACCTACGAGGCATGTGTACTTAGTGCATGTGCCTTTTTTGTATGAAAGAACTATGAATCAAAAATCTTTTCAGACTATTCAGGAAATTGGTGCATTTGCACTCAAAGAACGCCTAAGTGTATTCACCGGGGCGAATGTAGAGATGGATTCCATTAGCAGTGTCGAGGGGCATATTGACACAGTTACCCAAATTCCACCCGATCATCACTCTGTTTGCTCTGCGTCCAGACTCTTCCTGGAAGGTGTTCATTTCGATCCCACCTACACGCCATTTGCACTTCTCGGGAACAAGATGATGATTGCGGCAATGAGCCCCCTGATTGCCCGTAGGGTGAAACCTACTCATATGACGGTTACCGTTGCTGTCCCCAACAAGTACTCTGTTGAGATGATAGAGGAATTTTTCAGCGGTGCCGATCAGCAATGTAAAAATCTAGATTTAGTACTTACTTGTGCCGATGTAACGGCTTCACATCAACAATTTGTAGTTTCTGTGCATTGCAGTGGTTACGAGAAGATCCTTTTGTCCTCTGATTCGGGTACGAATGCCAACCGTTCTACTGAACCCGGAGATCTGATCTGTGTAACCGGGGATCTGGGCGCAGCCTTCGCAGGGCTTCGTATCCTTCTTAGAGAGAAAAAATTCTGGATGGAACAACCGGAACAAGATTTTCAGCCGGATTTCACAGGGTATGAATATGTAGTGGGACGGCAACTTCACCCCGAAAATCCACTTCCATTCCTCCTTGCACTACAGTCAACGTCCATCAAACCAGGAATCATTCTACCCGTAACAGAAGGACTCATTCCTACGCTAAAAAATCTACTGAGAATTAGTAAACGCTCTGTAAAAGTGTACTCTCCTGCCATCCCGATTGCGATTGAAACTAGAGCAGTGGCAGATGAAATGGAAGAAGACGCAGACAAATATGCGTTCTACGGGGGTGAAGATTTTGAATTTCTTTTCACACTACCCGATCACGTTGTGCCTCAACTCGAAACCGAATATCACGGTTTTTCAGTGATTGGTGAGGTCACGAAAGAGGATGCTGAATTGGAAGATCACGGAGAGGGTCCTGTCGTAGTCCTGTATACCGGTGAAGGGGATCGAATAATAATTGAAGCAGAAGGAAACAAACGACCGTAGTTTTGCGTTTAGAGAGAGGTAAAGAAATATAACGATCTATGAAGAATAACAAACCCAAAAAACAGGGTCCTGCGGCACCCCCCAAAAAAACAGATCCAAAGATGAAACCACGTCTTTCCAACTGGATCTATGTGTTTTTGTTCATGGTACTGCTGGCATTTCATTTTGTACTCACCGCTGAAGACACATCCAACCGGATCAAGTATAGCGAGTTTATCTCCTATATCGAAAAAGGATATGTGGATGATGTTGTAATTGTGAACTCGCAACGAATTGAGGGAGTTTACACGGAAAAAGCCATTCAGGAGGGAGTGATTGAGAAACCTCAACCCAGTGAAAACAGTTGGGCAAGCAGACCTGCAGGCCCTCCCAGATTTCAGACTACCATGATTGAAGGAGATGAAATCCGTGCTCTGCTGGATGAAAAAGGGATTAGTTACGACAGCCGCATTGAGGAAGATTGGTTTGGCGGGATGTTTATTTGGTTGCTTCCTCTGCTTCTCATCGTGGCATTTTGGTTTTTTATCTTCAAGCGAATGAATCCCGGTCAGCAAGTTCTGAATATTGGTAAAAACAAAGCATCGCTCTATGACAAGCAATCCAACAGTAAAGTTTCATTTGCCGATGTAGCCGGTTTGCAAGAAGCGAAGGCAGAGGTTGAAGAAGTAGTCGAGTTCCTAAAAAATCCGAAGCGATTCACAGGGCTTGGTGGAACGCTTCCCAAAGGCGTATTGCTAGTGGGACCTCCCGGAACGGGGAAAACGTTGCTCGCAAAAGCGACAGCAGGGGAGGCAGATGTTCCGTTCTTCTCACTAAGCGGATCCGATTTTGTGGAGATGTTTGTGGGGGTCGGAGCAGCCCGTGTCCGGGATCTGTTTAAACAGGCAAAAGAGAAAGCTCCCTGTATTGTATTCATTGATGAGATCGATTCGATCGGACGAAGCAGAGGTAAAGGGATGGCGATGAGCTCCAATGATGAACGGGAAAATACCCTGAATCAGCTCCTCAGCGAAATGGACGGGTTTAACTCCGATAAGGGTGTCATTATTATGGCGGCTACAAACCGTCCGGATATCCTTGATTCAGCACTTTTACGACCCGGACGTTTTGACCGGCAGATTTTAATCGACAAACCGGATCTGAATGGACGGATACAAATACTGGAGGTTCACACCAAGAAGATCAAACTTGGGAAAGAGATTGATCTGAAAGTACTTGCATCACAGACACCCGGATTTGCTGGTGCAGAACTGGCCAACTTGTGTAATGAGGCGGCGTTGTTGGCTGCCCGCCGTAAGAAGAAGTCCGTGGAAATGATCGATTTTCAGGATTCCATTGAGAGAGTAGTCGCCGGGCTTGAGAAGAAGAACAAACTCATCAACCCGAACGAACGGAAAATAGTGGCGTATCATGAAGCCGGGCATGCCATTGTGGGATGGTACATGGAATATACCGATCCGGTATTGAAAGTTAGTATTGTCCCCCGTGGGCTGGCTGCTCTTGGCTACACATTGCAGACACCCCTTGAAGATCGATTTTTGATGACAACAGAAGAGCTGGATGACAAGATTTGTGCATTGCTAGGTGGGCGTGTTGCTGAAGAGATCGCTTTTGGAAAGATTTCAACAGGTGCACAGAATGACCTTGAACGTATCTACAACATGGCATTTGCCATGGTTGCTGAGTTTGGGATGAGCCCGGAACTGGGTTATTTATCTCTCAGAAATTCAAATGACCCCGGAAATAGCTATGGGTTCAATAAGAAATACTCCGAGAAAACTGCTCAGGATATCGACCAAGCCGTGCAAAGAATCATCAAGAAGAATTACGAGCGTACGTATGAGCTATTAAAGAAGCATGAAGACAAGCTCAATGAGATGGCGGAAACACTGCTGAAGAAAGAGGTGATCAATCATCTGGATATTCGCGAATTACTGGGTGACAGACCCAATGGGGAGTATCCGGAGGGAATCTTCGAGAGTGAAGAAGCACGAAACAAGAGAAATGGTACCCCCAAGAAAAATGGGAAGAGAAAAGAGGCTACGGTACCAGACGTACTATCCGAGGAAAATTCCGAAAGCGAAAGCCTCGGATAGCGTTGCAGTACTCGTATGTTGGGAACAGATTCGTGTTTCTTCTTGTTACTATAAGAAGTTTGTAACCACGCTTAGCAAAGGAGCAACTTTTGATCTTCGTAACAAGGAAAGCACACTTTAACGCTGCACACCGGCTCCATAATCCCGATCGCTCGGAGCAATGGAATCAAGAGAAATTTGGAAAGTGCAACAATCCATACTGGCATGGTCATAATTATCAACTCGAGGTAACCGTTGCTGGAGAACCTGATCCGGAGACTGGATACGTTATCGATCTGGGTGTTCTCAAATCGATTATCCAACGAAGGATTTTGGACCCATGCGACCACAAAAATCTTAATCTGGAGGTTGATTTTTTGCAAGGTGTGATACCATCCTCCGAAAACCTGGTTCGCGTATTTTTTCAACAGCTAGAAGCTGAGATTAACCAGGAAGCTTTTGGAAGCTCGAGACTTTACTCAGTGAAACTGTACGAAACCGATCGCAATATAGCGGAATACAGATCTGCCTTGAAGTAGATTACTGCATAAAAGATTTTTTTTAAACCTATGATACAGACAAGCATTAAACGATTTTACGATCCGTCCTTTACGGTCACCCCGGCATATAAAGAGAGCCTGCCGGATCTTCAAAATGGACCTGCATCCCTCATTGAGGGTGCTAACGTACCTATTCAGCAGGTAGGGATTTCTAACTTTCGACTACCCCTCAAATATCCTACACCCCAAGGCGATCTACGTACGCTAGAGACATCGGTAGACGGGTATGTTGGGCTGGATGCCGGCAAAAAAGGGATCAACATGAGCAGGATCATGAGAACCTTTTACGAGTATCGTGATGAGATCTTCTATCCTGCCAAACTCAGGGAGATTCTGCAGTCATACCGAGAAGATCTTGAATGTCGCTCTGCATTTCTGAAACTAACATTCAACTATCCTCTACTCAAGAAAAGCCTTCGATCCAGTCTTGAGGGATATCAATATTACGAAATTTCGTACGAGGGAATTTTAGATGAAGAGGGACAATTCCGTAGTTTGATGCATTTGGAATTTGTCTACAGCAGTGCGTGCCCATGTTCCTTTGAGCTATCGGAACATGCAAGAGAAACACGTGAAGTTGCAGCAATCCCGCATAGCCAACGTAGCATCGCCAATATTACAATTGAGATGAGAGATGCTATGTTACCGGATGATCTGATTATGGCGGCAAGATCTGCCCTTCAAACGGAAACTCAAGTGATGGTGAAGCGGGAGGATGAACAGGCATTTGCTGAGATGAATGGTGCCTACCAAAAATTTGTAGAAGATGCGGCCAGATTACTTTACGAAGAACTGAACGACATTCCTGCTATTCACGATTTTGTTGTTCGATGCGCACACCTCGAAAGTCTGCATAGCCATGATGCTGTAAGCCGCATCTGCAAAGGGATTCCCGGTGGTCTTCGCTAGCGAGGTGGTGGCGAGGCGTACAAAATAAAGATTTTTTACACCTCACACTGAGTTCTACCAAAACGTTAGCTCCGCTATCCTAGTGCTTCGTCGAGCAACCGGCTCTGTTCCGCTTCATGAATCTTTTTCTGTCCAGTGGCAGGTGATGCAGACGCCTGACGCCCGGCATATTCCAATAGCAACGTCTTTTTCAAAAGACTGCTCAGGCGCGGGAAGACGAAACTCCAACCTCCCATATTTTTTGGCTCTTCCTGACACCAAACAACCTGTTTCAAACCCTTATAGCTTTGTAAAACAGCCTTTATATCCCTGTTAGGGAAGGGATATAACTGTTCCAGACGGGCAATGGCGATGTGGTCCAAGGCCTCCCCGTTTTTCTCACGATCGCTTTTCGTTTTTAAGAGATCGTAATACACCTTGCCGGAACAGATAACCAAGCGAGTGATTTTGGCAGGATCGTCTACAACAGGATCCTTCAAAAATGGTTGAAATACTCCCTGAGAAAGCTCCTCTGCAGAACAGACGGCCAGAGGATGACGGAGTAAACTTTTTGGAGACATCACGATCATCGGTTTTTTCTTTGTCTGAAGTGCTTGCTTTCGAAGAGCATGATAATACTGAGCAGGTGAGGTGAGATTCATCACCTGCATGTTATCTTCGGCACAAAGCTGCAGAAAACGCTCCAGCCGAGCGGAAGAGTGTTCAGGTCCCTGTCCTTCATACCCATGTGGAAGGGTCATCACAAGAGGAGAGCGTTGCCCCCATTTGGCCTCCGAAGAGGATATATACTGGTCGATGATCACCTGAGCTCCGTTTGCAAAGTCTCCAAACTGAGCCTCCCAGATCACAAGTGCATCGGGATTTGTAGCACTATAGCCAAACTCAAAACCGAGTGCTGCGAATTCACTCAAATGACTATTGTATGGATAAAACGTTGCCTGATTATCCGAAAGATGATTGAGTGGAATAAAGGAATGCTCGGTCTCGGTTCCGTGCAACACAGCATGACGATGACTAAAAGTACCCCGCTCTGCATCCTGTCCTGTGAGCCGTACCGTAACCCCGCTCTTTAGAAGGGATCCGAGCGCCAACGCTTCTGCAAAGCCCCAATCGATCTTTTTTTCATTTTTCTGAACAATCTCAGCTCGTTTGGCAAGCTGTCGTAGTAACTTTGGATTTGCATCAAATCCTGCAGGAACCGTATTTAGTTTTACAGCAATCTCCTGCAGATCCTCAAGAGGGTAGGTTGTATCCGGATAGGTTGCCCACTCTTTTTGGACTTTCTCAGTCCTGTCCATCATTTTGTTGGTCACTTCCAATGCCGGCGAGTTTTTAGCATCCTCAAAGGCTTGTTGCAACAGTTCTTCGAATTCGTCAAAAATTTCCTGTACTTCCTCCTCCGTGAACTCCTTCTTTCTCAGAAGTTCCTTCATATAGATATCCCGAACCGTCTCGTGCGTTTCAATGTCCTTATACATGCCTGGCTGCGTAAATCCGGGCTCATCTCCCTCATTGTGGCCATGTTTTCGGAAGCAAATCAGATCAATCACCACATCCTTCCCGAATTTTTGCCGGTAATCCAGAGCCATCTGAATGGTGTGCACCGCTTCTTCAGGGTTATCACCATTGACGTGGAAGATCGGTGCCAGAATCATCTTCGCGATGTCAGATGCGTACTCCGTCGATCGCGCATCATTTGGAAGTGTCGTAAAACCAATTTGATTGTTGATGATGATGTGAATCGTTCCTCCGGTGTCGTACCCGCGAAGCTGCGACATGTTTAGGGTCTCCGCAACGACCCCCTGGCCTGCAAAGGCAGCATCCCCATGAATCAAAATGGGCGCAATTTTCTTCGTGGCATCAGGATCTTCGGCCAAAACACGATCCTGATGAGACCGTACAGCGCCCTCCACAACAGGATTCACAGACTCCAGATGGCTCGGGTTTGGAAGAAGTTCCAGCTGAATGGTCTGGCCACTGTCGGTATCGTAATAGCCTGATGAACCCAAATGATACTTCACGTCACCAGACCCTTGAATCGTATCGGGATCAATGTTTCCCTCAAAGTCTGCAAATACCTTGTGATAGGGTTTGTTCATCACATTCACCAGAATGTTGAGACGGCCTCTGTGCGCCATACCCAGATAGAACTTTTCAACACCGGTTTCCCCGGCTCTCATCATCAAAAAGTGCATTATCGGGATAAGCGTATCGGCGCCTTCCAGTGAAAATCGTTTGTGCCCGATATACTTTTTGTGCAGAAACTGCTCGAACGCCATCGCCTGGTTTAACTTGTGCAGAATCGCTTGTTTATCCTGCTTCTCCAGATTGGGTTTATTGGTGGTGCTTTCCATATACTCTCGAAGCCACTTTCGCTCATCCAGATCCAGCAGATGCATATATTCAGCCCCAATCTTTCCGCAATACGTTTCCCGAAGCAAAGCGAGAATATCGCGTAGTTTTGCCGTCGTATAACCGCCCAGTCCGTCACAAAAAAATTCTCGATCCAGATCCCAGAGGGTTAGTCCGTAATACTCCAGATCCAATTCGGGACTGTGACCCGGTTTATTCTGTAACGGATCCAGATCTGCTAATACATGCCCTCTCATTCGGTACATATTAATGAGTCGCCAAACCGAAATCGCTCTTTTATCACTTTCCAGGGAAGTACCATTGCCTCCAAACAGCCCTGTAAACTTATCATCCCCAAATGGCAGAGGCTCGTACGGAATAGCCAGATCCTTAAAAATGGAGTCGAAAAAGTCCTCCTCCCCATTGAGCAGAGCCCCAATTTTTTGCAGAAATGAACCCGACTCAGCACCCTGTATAATCCTGTGATCGTAGGTACAAGTCATCGACATCACCTTACTCACACCAAGATGATTCAGAACCTCTTGCGACATCGACTGAAACTCTGCAGGATAGTTAATCGCCCCTGTAGCAATAATAGCACCCTGCCCCTTCATCAATCGGGGTACCGAGGAGATTGTGCCAATCGTACCGGGATTGGTAACACTGATGGTGGTCTCCTGGAAATCTTCAATGGCAAGCGTCCCGGTTCTGGCTTTACGCACGATATCCGCATAGGCATGAAGAAACTCTTTAAAGTCCATCGTGTCGACAGCCTTAATATTCGGAACCACCAGATTTCGTTCTCCGTTTTTGCCCTCTACATCAACAGCAATTCCTAGGTTGATATGCTCCGGTACAACGCGATAGTGTGTTTTCCCCTTTTTAGCATAGAAAGTATTCAGATTTGGATACTCTTTAAGCGCCTGAATTACAGCCCATGCGATAAAGTGCGTAAAGGACGCTTTCGGCTGACCATGCTTAACAAGGTAATTGTTGATGAGAGTCCTGTCTTCCGAAAGCATTTTCATGGGAAGCACTCGCAACGAGGTTGCTGTGGGAACTTCGACACTCTCGTCCATATTTTCGGCTATCTTAGAAGCTACTCCTTTGATCTTTTGCAGTTCGGCCGAGTCTGGAATCGGAATCTCTTTGGTAGTAACCGCCTTTTCAACTTCTGCTGCGGTAGCGGGGGGGCGTGATTCAGCAGGCAGGGTGGTTTGTCCGCCTACTTGTTTCCCGGAATCCGGAGCAGGCGTAATTCCTTCCAGATCATCAAAATAGTTTCTCCAGTACAGGGGTACCGATCCCGGATCGGTTTTGTACTGATTGTAAAGTTCTTCTACCAACGGAAAATTGGGGCCAAAAACAGCTTCTAATGATTTCAAATTTGTAGATTTTGTAGCGAATTATGGGGATGTGTTCCAAAAAAACATTTACACGACAAAATGCCTGCCGTTACGCAAGCAATACTGTCGATCTCCTGAATTACAAAATTACCCAAATTTTCAGAAAAAAACGATTTCAAATCACTTCATAACGCAGCTCTTATTTCCGTTTCCGCTCGTTCAACACGTGCACATTTCGAGCATACTACAAACACTTTCCCTACACTTTTCGTATATTCCTAACGCTCCACTGAGTAGGCAAAACCGAGGTAAAAAACTTTCTTTGGCAGACATGAATCCAAGCAAAATAGCAAAAGAGAACACAGCAACGAACGGCGCAGAAACCATCATTTGGGATCTCAGCGATCTGTATCCGTCACCAGACGATCCTTCTGTACAAACCGATATCCAACAGTTACGCACAGACATTGAATCATTTGAAGTTGCATGCAAAGGAAACATCGCAGATCTCAATGCTACAAGATTCGCGGTTATGTTGCAGCAATATGAATCCATTCTTTCTGCGATGGGAAAACTGGGATCCTACGCGCATTTGCTCTGGACAACCGATACGGAGCGCCCCGAATACGGCCAGTTTTTGCAGACTGTGAAAGAGATCCTGTCTGAACTTCATCAGAAGCTGGTATTTTTTGATGTCGAGTGGCTGGCCCTGGAGGATCAAACCGCCCAGGAGTGGATAGAAGCGGTCGAACTGGAACCCTGGCGGCACTATCTGGTCACATCAAGACAATACAAGAAACATATTCTGTCAGAGGAAGCAGAACAGGTGCTGAGTGCAAAATCGGTTACTTCAGCCAGCGCATGGAACCGGTATTTTGATGAAACGCTGGGTGCTGCCCGGTTTGAATGTAACGGCGAGAAGCTCACCGAGCAACAGGCTCTGTCCAGACTTCACGATCCGGACAGAATCGTCCGCGAAGAGGCACATCGCTCGCTTACCGATACCTTTCGACATCACTCCCGAACCCTCACGTTTGTGTTCAATACCATCCTGTCGGATAAACAGATCACAGACCGATTGCGCGGCTACCCTACCTGGATCTCCTCAAGAAACCTTTCAAACCAGATCGATGATACCTCCGTACAGTCATTGGTAAATGCTGTAACCAGCAGGTATGATCTTGTACAACGATATTATCGATTCAAGAAAAAGCTGCTGCATCTCGAAACTATGAAAGACTACGACCGGTATGCACCCGTCCAGAAAAGCACGCAGGTCATCCATTGGCATGATGCGAAGCGGATGGTACTGGACGCATTCGGAGAATTTCACCCCACAATGAGAGATATCGCATCGATGTTTTTCGAAAAAAAATGGATTGATGCAGCGATCCGCCCCGGCAAAAGAGGTGGTGCGTACTCCGCAAGTACGGTCACGACCGTCCATCCCTATGTGTTTATGAACTATGACGGAAGGATTCGGGATGTTCAAACACTGGCGCACGAGTTGGGTCATGGAATTCATCAATACCTCGCTGCGGAACAGGGAGAACTCCAATCCTCCACTCCACTCACCACAGCAGAAACCGCATCTGTATTTGGAGAAATGCTGGTATTCCGTCGCCTCTACGATCAGCAGCAGGATCCTCAAGAGAAGCTTGCCATGCTTATCGGAAAAATCGATGATACCATTGCCACTGTATTTCGGCAGATCTCCATGAATCGCTTTGAAGACCGCATCCATACCCTGCGGCGCGAACAGGGAGAACTTACGACCGAGCAGTTCGATGAGGCCTGGGCCGCTACGCAGAGTGATCTCTATGGCGACTCCGTGGAACTCACTGACGGGTACCGACGATGGTGGTCTTACATTCCTCACTTCTTACACACACCGGGCTACGTTTATGCTTACGCATTCGGCGAACTTCTCGTTCTGGCTCTTTTCGATCTGTATCAGTCCGGCAGGGCAGGGTTTGAGGAGAACTACCTGAATCTCCTTCGTGCCGGAGGCTCCGACTGGCCCCATACCCTCATTGGCAAGATGGGTGTTGATATTCAGGATCAATCGTTTTGGAACAAGGGATTAACACTGTTCGAAGGGATGATCAAAGAAGCGGAAAATCTCCATCATCAGTTATGAAAGAACCCTTTCCATACGATCAGAAAGACGCTGCTGTCCGAGAGTTTAAAGAGATTCTGCATCAGCAGGTTGTAATGCTTCGAAATGCAACGCACTCCAGGTCTGTCTATATCTGCTGGGTTAACCGGGAACGGGAGCAGTTCGTACTGGAAGCAGGCACAACCACCTCTCATTCTGTGATGTTTCCAGACAGGATCCCATTTCGTGAAAGCTTTCTGAACCCCTACAGAGATCTCAACCACGTACGTCAGCTTCGCATAGGGACCGACATTTCCAAAGAGCAGTGCACTCACCATCTTGGGACTGTGGAGGTAAAGACCATGACCATCATCCCGTTTCTGAATCAGGGGGAAACCGTGGCACTTACGGTACTGGAATCCGAGCATGAAACCGAAGCAAAAACAGATGAACTATTTGATGCATACCAAAACACCTTCAAAAATCTGCTAAACAACTATCTTCAGAGAACCTCCAACCTGGAAGCTGCAGGGGAGTGGGAGCGATACGAAACCTCGCTGAATCGCCTCGATTCCAACAAGCACCGTGCCGACCTGCTCGTGGATCTAATTGCAGAAATGGAATATTGGATGCATGGAGCGTCCATCCATCTGATCCTGAAAACGGGGGGACGCTGGATCTCGGTACTCCACAATGTGAAGGCTCCCCACACCGGATTCAGCGGACTTGAAGTAGAGATCCGCTCCATGGCCTCCGTGGTACTTGAGCGTGGTGAACCCCAATTTGCCATCCATTTCAATCAAAACCCGAAAATACTCTCCTCTAAAGAGAAACACACAAATGGTGCCAGTTACCTTCTTCCACTAACCATCTTTTCACAGATACAAGGCGCGTTTATTGTGAACCACTCCGATCCGCTAACGCTTACGGAATCGATGAAGCACAAACTCTCCAACCTGGTACGAGTCGCGTCCTTGAAAATCGAGGCAGGAAACCGCAGGCAAGCCGGTGAACCGCTATTTACCGCAGGCCCAGGATGTATTATCCCAAATTTGTGGGAGAAAAGCATCGACACGGCATGGCAACGTAAGAGAGAAGGAGCAAACCACGAGCACACCGTATTTGCAGTAGCTACACTCGAAAACATTCGCGAACTACAGACAAGGCTAAGACTAGAATCGCTTCATTGGTTGCAAAAACAGTGTGCGGAGATCCTTGCACCGACCATGCACAGATTCCGGGGTTATGTCGGATTCCGGAGCGACTACATCTATCCGGTCATTCTGTTTTCCGACCACCCCAATACAACAGAAGAGTGGATGGAAAGGGTTCACCATCAGATAGCCAAACCAATTCAGCTGCATGGGGAACAGGGAAATATTGACATTCCGATCGCCCTCAAAATACAAACCGTTCCGATTTCCGGCGAAGTTGAGGATCCCCACAAAATCATTCGGGATGGGTTACGATAAACTAGAATGAAAAGAAAACAGGCGATGAAACGCGTATTTTTGATTGTGATCGACGGCCTTGGCGTGGGAGCCCAGGAAGATGCTTTTCATTATGGTGATGCGGATGCAAACACGCTCAAAAGCGCTTTGGAGGGCGGGCTGGAATTGGGGGCTAAACCACTGATTCATTTTGCACAGCTCGGACTAGGCACACTCCTCGATCCGGAGGCCCAAAAAAAATTCGCCAAACTGCTACCCGGCCACGAGTCTAATTTGCCTGAAGCGTCTGCCACACCTTTCGCGCCTACCAAATCATCCACACAGGATGTAACTACCACACAGGATGTAACTACCACACAAGGTGAAACTACCACACAAGGAGAAACTACCACACCTAGCGCATCTGTCGGAATGATGAGAGAGGTGTCCGCCGGAAAAGATTCCACAACCGGACACTGGGAACTCGCAGGCTTACATCTTGCCAAGCCATTCCCCACGTATCCCGATGGATTCCCCAATCAGATTCTCGATCTTTTTTGCCGAAGCACCGGCGTCGAAGGTGTACTCTGCAACAAACCCTACTCTGGCACCGATGTGATCCGTGACTTTGGTGACGAACATCGCAGAACCGGAAAACCAATTGTGTACACATCAGCTGACAGTGTTTTCCAGATCGCCGCCCACACCGACACAATCCCGCTTGAAACACTGTATGAATGGTGCCGTATTGCACGGGAAGAGATATGTACCGGAGATCACGAAGTAGGGCGTGTGATTGCACGACCCTTTACCGGCAGTTCCGGATCCTATGAGCGTATCTCATCCTCCCGAAAAGATTACTCATCCATCCCTCCGAAGCCCAACCTCATGAGTGTACTTCGCAGCTGTGGAATACGTACCCTCTCAATCGGGAAAGTCGCGGATCTGTTCGCATCAGAAGGCTTCGATGAAACTCATAAAACCAAGAGTAACCGCGACGGACTCAATGCGATCCTGAAAACACTAAAACGATCTTTCCCGGCAGACGACCAGGAAATCACAGAATCCAATGAGTCCACAGAAACCAAAGAGGCCACAGAAACCAAAGAATCCTTAAGCGCAGGAGTAGAAAAAAAAGGAGTATTTGTGTTCGCCAACCTCATCGATACCGATCAGCTATTTGGGCATCGGCAAGACCCGCAGGGATACTACGAGTGCCTTAGGGAGATCGACGATGCCATCCCTGCCATCCTTAAAGAGTTAAAAAATGAGGATCTAATCATCATCACCGGAGATCATGGTAACGACCCTGGCGATCAAAGCACCGATCACACCAGAGAGTTTGTGCCACTTTTTGTCCTTCAAAAAGCTCCGGATTTCACTCCGTCACCCCTCGGTGTTCGTGACACTTTTTCCGATGTTTCCGCTACGATTCTCGAGTACTTTTCCTGTGATAATAATTTAAAAGGTCAATCGTTTTTGTAGGGCTATCAAGAGAAATTGATCTTCCATTTCAGTACAAATTTCCGTACTTTTGGTAATTGTGGAAAAAAGTAAATTTCACGTTTGTGCGTTCAGCACTGTGCAACATAAAACTTCAGAGTACACACTGATCGCCGAGTAGCACTTTTACATTTATCAAACATTCAAAAAAGAGGAAAAAACGTGGCAAAAGGTTCAGGAATTTCAACCCGCGAATCAGAATCTCTCGATCGGTATCTGCATGAGATTGGCAAGGAAAAACTGATCACCCCCGACGACGAAGTCCGGCTGGCAAAAGAGATTCAGAAAGGATCCCAGCGGGCACTCGAAGATCTAACCAAAGCCAATCTTCGGTTTGTGGTTTCCGTCGCCAAACAATATCAAAATCAGGGACTTTCACTCGGCGACCTCATTAACGAAGGCAATCTCGGGTTGATCAAAGCAGCAAAACGATTCGACGAAACACGTGGATTTAAATTTATCTCCTATGCCGTTTGGTGGATCCGCCAATCAATCTTACAGGCTCTCGCAGAACAGAGCAGAATTGTTCGACTCCCGCTCAATCGGGTAGGTGCCCTAAACAAAATCGGAAAAGAGCTCTCAAAACTGGAGCAAGAGTACGAGCGAATTCCGTCTGCCGCAGAATTGGCAGAAAGCCTTGAAATGACTGTATCAGAGGTAGCCGATACCCTAAAAATTTCCGGTCGACACCTCTCCATGGACGCGCCTTTTGCTCAGGGAGAAGACAACCGCCTCCTCGACGTACTTGAAAATGAGGAGATCCCCAATCCGGACAACGAACTCATGGGCGAATCCCTCAAAGTGGAAATCGAGAGAGCCCTGTCCAAACTCACAACTCGGGAAGCAGAAGTGATTCGACTCTACTTTGGTATTGGCCGTGAACACTCTTTAACCCTGGAAGAGATCGGGGAGCGGTTCGATCTCACACGGGAACGAGTGCGCCAGATCAAAGAAAAAGCACTCCGCAAGTTGCGTCATCACAATCGAAGCACAGCCCTGAGAGTATATTTGGGTTGATGAGGTTGGAATCCTCTTCTTGGAAACGCCGCAGGCACAGCCAACGATTTGATTGCCTAAGTCGAACTAAGCACCCAAATCATTCAAATCATCCCAAAAAGGTACGCCGAGCTTGGCGAGTACTCACCGGGTTTATCGCAATAATTAGTTTGGTATTGGCCATAAAAGTGCACGCTCCTTTGGCCCAGCACCTGCCCTTCACATCCTACTCCATCCAGGAAGGACTCAGCGAGTCCGTTGTACACGACATCATTCAGGACCGGGAGGGACACCTTTGGGTTGGTACAGGGTTTGGTTTAAATCGGTTTGATGGGAAAAACTTTCGGAAATTCTATCAACAGGACGGCTTGCCAGACAATCGTGTAAACGTAATTCTGGAAACCAGTAACGGAACCATCTTGGTTGGCACACAGGGAGGACTCGCATATCTGCGACCGGAAGACGCAGGAATTTCATCCAACTTCACAGGTTCATCACGCTTAGGAACCTCCAGTCGACTCAGGATCTCTCAACGACAAACTACCTTCACAAGCCACCCGAAATTCAACGGCGAGATCATTCTGGACCTTACTGAAGGCCCAGATCAATCTGTCTGGATTGCCACGCAAAACAAAGGGCTGTGGAAACTGAACTGGAGTACCGAGATTGAAACGGCAGATAAACCGGCGCAGACTTCATCCCAGATTCCTCAGGATCCATCCGCCGAAACCCAGTCCCAAACTTCTGCAGAAACTCAGTCCCCAACTTCCCAAGTATCAAAGGTTACACGACCCAATCAGGACCGAAACTATACCACACACCCATTTCACGTTCGATCCGTCCAACTACCCGAATCCCAACTTCCGAACGACAGGGTTACGGCTATTCACCAAGGAGAAGGTGGCACCGTATGGGCTGGCACCGCTGGCGGTACTATTTTTATCATAGCCGGAGAGTATACTTCCAGTGCCGGGGATGTCTTGGAATATACAATCCATCCAGGTCATGGTACTCGCTCAGAAGTAGGTAGCCGCGTAAACGATCTGCTAACCGATCAAAACGGAACCCTCTGGGTTGCTACCAATCGGGGACTCTTTGGCCAGACTGACATGGATTTTAAATCCCTACGTCGTTTAGAATCTCTACGTCGATTAGAGGGTGTTCCGGTCGAACGTCTTCACTCCCTCACAAGTGATCTGGATGGGAATATCTGGATCGGATCTGACAACGGTGCCTTACAGGTTCAACCCGATGGTTCTGTCCGACACTTCACTACAGCAGAGGGATTATCTGCACCGCTTGTATACAGTATTATGATGGATCGGGAGGGGAATGTCTGGATGGGTACACTTGGCGGAGGCCTCAACAAATTCTATGGTGAAATATTCCTCAACTACAATACCGATCTTGGTCTCAGTAACAATGTTGTTACTGGTTTTGAGGAATCGTCCGATGGCCGTATCTGGATTGCAACCTTTGGAGGGGGGGCACAATCCTTTCATAATGGAGAGTTTCTAACGTACGGAGTCCGGGACGGACTTACCGACAGTAAGCTGTACGTTATTTTTGAAGATTCTAAGAAAACTCTTTGGATCGGCGGCGAGAAGGGGCTACATCTTTACCGAAACCGACGTTTCATCAAACCGAATACCGCAACGTTTCCTTACACGCATGTCCGCTCTATTTTTGAGGATGAAACTACAGGCATGTATTGGATTGGTACGTACTACGATGGAATCATTCTTTATCAAAATGGAATACAATCCGTGTATGATCGTACTAATGTTTTGAATAATAATACGGTGATGGATATCAAACAGAGTGCAGATGGGACCCTATGGTTTGCTACCTATGGTGGCGCAGTTTCATACGACGGAAAGGTGTGGACACACTATACTGCAGAAGATGGACTCCCCAGCAATGGTGTCGTGCAGATCTACATCGATCACGAACAGAGAGTTTGGTTTTCAACGTTTGAGGGAGTAGCGTTTCTGGCCGATGGGAAGATTGAAGTTCCCTCTGGAGAGGAGCAAACAGGAATCATTACCTATTTTACGATTCAGGATGATATGAATCGCTACTGGCTTGGCACCAATCGTGGACTGTATCGGTTCCAGCCAGACCGGTACCGGGAGGCAGATTCCGAAGTGGAGCGTATTAAAGCGTTTAAATTGTATAACCGTGATCAGGGGCTTGTTGCGAACGAATTAAATGCAGGCGCGTACCTAATGGCATCGGATGGATCTCTGTGGCTTGGAACGATTGAAGGACTCAGTATATTTCTTCCAGGAGAGCTTCGTGAAAACGTATACCCGCCCGGTATCGAACTTCGAAGTGTGACTGCCAGTGGTGCTGAATTAGATCTTATCCATGGGCAGAACCGCCGTTCATTTACGCTTAGCAACGAGCTCTCTTCTATGCAGAAATCCATTGAGTTCGATTACATGGGACTGAGCCATGAAAGTCCCGGACGAATTTTGTACCGGTACCGGTTGGACGGGTATGATGAGCAGTGGCTAACCACCCGGGAAACTAGCATCAGCTACGCATCACTCTCTCCGGGCACCTATCAGTTTTCCGTAGAATCGTTCAATGCAGATGGGATCGCCAGTACATCTGCAGTGACAGTGGATTTTCGTATTCCGGCACCATTTTGGATGCAGATCTGGTTCATCGCTTTCATTCTTTTGGTGATAAGCGGGTTGATTATTCTCTATCTACGGTATGTATCTGCCAACAAACAAATTGAAATCGAGCGAATGCGGGTTCAGATTGCCAGCGACCTGCATGATGATGTGGGTTCGTCACTCACTGAACTGGCACTTCAAACTGATTTCCTGCAGCATCGGGAACAGGATCCAATCATCAAAAAAACACTGAAACAACTCGGTGAGCAAAGCCGGAGAATTGTTTCGGGTCTGGATGATATTGTTTGGTCCATCGATAGCAGAAACGATCGGGCAGGAGATCTAACCGATCGGATGCAGGATTATGTAAGTCATGTATTTAAATCGGAAACTCCTGTGGTACACTACAGATTCGACCGGTTAAACATGTCGGAAAAACTGCCGGTTCAGGTGAAAGAAAATATCTACTTGGTATTCAAAGAGGCGATTCATAACATTGCAAAACATTCAGATGCGAGCAAAGTAGAGGTTACGTTCGAATTAAAAGGGAGAACGTTCCTCTTGCTGGTTACGGATAATGGGTCCGATCCGGAACTTCGTGCGGGGAAACGAAAGAGTGGGCAGGGGATGAGGAATATGAATCTTCGTGCCAAGCGAATCGGAGCCGCACTATCTGTTGGCTGGGCAAATGGCTTCAAGGTAGAGATGAGAGGGAAACTATAAGCGTTAAACCTATGAGCACCACAAAAACAATTATTACAGGAATTGTAGAGGATAATGAGGTAATCCGCACCATATTGAGAGATCATCTGGATGCGGAACCGTCGATTCAATGTCCTGTCGCCGTGGAGTCCGTGGAAGATCTGCTGACCTATCTGGAGGCTCATCCTGCTCCGGATCTAATTTTGATGGATATTCAGCTGCCTGGAATGTCCGGGATCGAGGGCATTCAGATTTTGCGCAAAAACTTTCCGGATATAGAGATCATGATGCTCACGGTGTATCACGATTCACACAAAATATTTCATTCGCTTCAGGCGGGTGCCTCCGGGTACCTACTCAAACATACATCCCTGGAGGAGATTACCGAGGCGGTTCGAATGCTGGCTGATGGAGGAGCACCCATGTCGCCTCAGATTGCAAGGAAAGTAATCCGGCATTTTAGCGATCAAACTCCAAATGAAAAGCCAGACAGTAATCTTACATCCAGGGAGCAGGATATTGTGGAGGGTTTGGTGGATGGTCTTAGTTACAAGCTGATCGCGGATCGTTTTGACATTTCGATAGATACAGTTCGGGCTCATATACGAAATATTTACAAGAAACTTCACGTTAACTCGAAAGCAGAGGTGATTGCAAAATCGCTTCGCGGAGAGATTTGAAAGAGAAGCACTAAGTGCTACCATCTAGTTGCATGTTAGGTAATGATGCGTAGCATATCACATCATGATGCGATACCATGCTAATGAGGAAATCGGTATTTTCAAACCGAACGTTAAACCAACGGAGGACATACGATGAAACGAGTTGAATCATACGGTATCTGGCTCTTACTTATCATGGCATTTCTATTAACAGGATGCTACACACAGTTTGAAGTGATCGAGAGAACAGTATTTATACCGGCTGATCCGTCCGCAGTTTCTGAGGGTATGTCGGAAAGAGCAGAACAGCGTTCATCCATGGCCGAAGCGGAGGGAGCGGAACAGATGATTGAAAATGAAGAGGACTACGCACTTGGCTATGAAGATGGCTGGGAGGATGCGGAGAGCTACTACTTCAAAGATTATGAGTCTGCGCAGTGGTATAAAGAAAAAGGGGTAACTTTATCAGGAGAGGCGATTGTTCATAACCATTACTATTTTGATTCATATTACTCACCCTGGAATTCCCCATGGTACTCATCCTGGTACTCACCTTGGTACACGCCTTGGTATTCTTCATGGTCGGGATACTATTGGGGCTTTGGATTCGGTCCTTCCTTTGCGTACTACCCCTGGGGTGCGTATAGCGTGTATCCATGGGGAGGATGGGGACATCCATGGGGGGGATATACTGGGTGGGTATATCCATACTACGGTTTTGGTGGTTATTACGGAGGGTACTATGGTGGCGGAACCAATGACATTGTAAGAAGAGACCGATCGGTCCGTTCTACTGGATTCCGATCGGGGACTGCTCTGTCCGGTAGGACACGAGTGATCGGAGGAGATCAGGCTTCCGTATCCCGCAATCTTCGATCGAGTACCCGTTCCGATTTGCGTTCAAAGCTACGCGATCGTGCAACCCAGTCGGTAACCCGGACATCAACACGGACCGGAAGTTCCACACGGTCAGGAGTTCGCTCGGAGAGTAGTTCACGGAGCAGTAGTATTAACCGGGTTCGTAGCAGCAATAGTTCTGGCAGTAGTAGTAGTACAGCTCGTTCTGGCAGTAGCACGCGAAGTAGCAGTGGCAGCCGGGTTCGGAGTGGCAACAGTTCCGGGAAAAGCAGCAGTGGCACGGTTCGTTCTGGCAGCAGCACGCGAAGTAGCAGTGGCAGTAGCAGTGGCAGCCGGGTTCGGAGTGGCAGCAGTTCTGGAAGCTCACGCGACAGAGATCAAGAGAGAAGCGTGAGCTCCCTATCAAAGAGTTCTGCAGGCGTGGATAATGCGCTGAGAAGTGGCTCCATCGGAGCGGGTATCTTTGATACAGATCGATCTTCTTCAACTCGAACATCATCTGCATTTCGGCAGTTCACGATGGTTTTGGGGGAAATGTTTGATGTTACTTCAGTACCTGTTTCGGGAGTCCGGAGTGGTTCGGGAGTCCGAAGTGGGAGTTCTTCAAGAGCTGTTGATACGATTTTGGATGCAGTACGCACCCGTTCTTACTCTGGGACGAACTTGGGAAGCAGTACGTCACCCTCGAATGCAAGCCGGTCGGACTCGGGAGTCAGTAGCCGTAGCTCGAAATCTGTTTCCTCAAAACCTGTTCGTACAACGAGTCGCACGGGGAGTAGTAGTAGCCGATCCAGGTCCTCCTCCAAGGTAGAACGCCAATAGAGAAGTACCTCTATCGTGCAAAATCCGTATATCCATTAAGATTCATGCCCGGAGTTTATCCATATGAAACATCCTTATAAACGGTCGCTCACCCTCGTTCTTTTCGGTTTTGTCTGTTTCGTGTTCCCTTCCACTATTCTTGCTCAAAATCCGAACAACCCTCTGGCATATGGAAATCAAGCGCTACTGTTTGGATCCCATCAGGGACAGTCAGGCTTCGGATTTGATGCAACAACACAAGTCGCCTATGGAGTTGGTTTAGGGGCATTCCTCGAAAACCCAGCATCTCTGGCATTTGCCGATGGAAGTTCCATTCAGATTGGCCTCCGGGTGACTGGAGCAAACGAAGATGCAACGTACCTTGGGAAT
>PZPG01000097.1 GCA_003045995.1 Bacteroidota bacterium | reverse complement strand
AGAGATCCGTTTCGGAATTGGCTATCTTGATTTGGGATGCGGCTGGCGTATCAGAGGGTACTCCTTTCCGGTCTCTGCCAAATGCGGCACTCAAGTCGCGTGCTACTCCCATGTGGCTCGCAGCATCCGGGCGGTTTGGTGTGAGTGCAATTTCAAAAATCGTATCCTTTGTAGAACCAAAAATCGATGCAAGTGGTGTGCCGACTTTAATATCTTCGTCTAATACCAGAATGCCGGAGTGATCGTCCCCGATGTCGAGTTCCACCTCCGAGCAAATCATCCCTTCCGAGACCTCACCGCGAAGTTTACTTTTTCGGATCGTTAGTTTGGATCCATCCGGCATAGTTTCAGGTATAACAGCACCCGGTAGTGCAACAGGAACGATTTGCCCTTCTGCAACATTAGGAGCCCCGCAAACGATCTGAAGGGTTTTTTCTCCAATATCCACATGGCACAATCGTAGTTTGTCTGCGTTGGGGTGCGGATTTACAGTTGTGACCAATCCAGCAACAAATGACTCAAAATCCGACCCGGTGGAAGTAACGCCATCGACCTCCAGACCAATCATTGTAAGCTTTTCAGCAATCTCTTCATTCGAGAAACCGGACAGATCGATATGATCGGAAAGCCATTGTTTTGAAATAAGCATATCTAATCTCGTTATATTCAGAATCTACAAAGGGAATTGTTCCAGAAAACGAATATCGTTCTCATACAACGTCCGGATATCATCCATTCCATACCGAAGGAGAGCAATACGATCGACCCCCATTCCAAAAGCATATCCGGAAAACTCTTCCGGATCGATGTTTACTGCTTGCAGAACGTTAGGATCTACCATCCCTGCGCCTAAGATTTCAAGCCATTTGCCACTATTTTTGTCTCCCCACCAGATATCCATCTCAATGCTGGGCTCCGTAAATGGGAAGAAGGAGGGACGAACCTGATATTTTACATCATTGCCATACATCATCTTAACAAATTTCACAAGTGTATCGATAAGAGCAGCCATTGTAACATGACGATCAATATACAGCCCCTCTACCTGGTGAAACTGAAAATAGGACTTAGCCGTTACGGACTCATTTCGGAACACTCGACCAGGCATGATTGCTCTCACCGGAGGCTTTGTTTTTTGCAGGAGCCGGATCTGCACCGGAGAGGTATGCGTTCGCAGAACCAGATCATCTTCATCAGGTCGCTCCGATTTACGCACAAAAAATGTATCCTGCATATCTCTCGCAGGATGATCCGGGGGGAAGTTCAGTGCCGTAAAATTATGAAAATCGTCCTCCAGTTCCGGACCATCTGCAATCGTAAATCCCAACCGGTAAAAGATCTGCTTGATATCGCGATGCGTAATACTCAATGGATGAAGCGAACCGGCAGGAGTGGGGTCAGCAGGGATCGAAATATCATCTGCAGCCCGGAATGAATCCGATTGAACTCCCTCTAGTTTCGACTTTGCCTGCTGGAACTTTTCCTGTGCAAGCGTCTTAAGAGCGTTCATTTTCTGCCCCATCTCCGCCCTTGATTCTGGCGGAACACTGCCCATCTCTTTAAACAGTGCCTGAATTACACCATTTTTGGATAGATAGGTAAGTCGGAAAGTCTCCAGCATCTCTTCCGATTCGATTTCTGCAATTTGCAGCTCATTTTGAATGGAAAGTATACGCTCATTCAACATAAAAGCGATTATTTATGGGGTTGATGGGATTGCTTCTTAGGTTTTACGATTGCTTCACAGATTTTACAAAGATCTGAATTCCGTACTCGGCAAAACTTCGCCTGCATCATCCGAAATAAACATCAGACTAGCAAAGAACTTGGGTGGAATATAGGAAAAAAGAAGTATCCGGTTGCCGAGCAAAAAAAAACCGGCAAATCGCAGACACGAGATACCGGTTTTCAAGAATAGCATGGATGTTACTTTATCGCTTCTTTCACTATCGCCGCGAATGCTTTGGAATCGTGTACAGCAAGATCTGCTAGCATTTTACGGTTGATCTCCATGTTTTGAAGCTTCATCCCGTGAATTAGAGCCCCATAGGTTGTGCCATTTAAGCGGGCAGCGGCATTGATTCGAACGATCCACAGCCGGCGGAACGCCCTTTTCCTGTTCTTACGGTCCCGGTACTGGTACAAGAGACCTTTTTCAACCGCATTTTTTGCAACGGTGTAAACATTTTTTCGACTGCCCCAGTAACCTTTCGCCATAGAAAGAATCTTACGACGACGGCGACGGGAAGCCACCAGATTTCGTGATCGTGGCATTTTTTTTCCGTTTTAGAGTTTACGTTAATAGGTGATAATAGAAAATATTTCTGGTAGATAAACCAGTTAAAAGCCGGGAAGCAACTTCTTCACATTGGGCGTATCTGCTGCATCGACCAATGCTGTTTTTCCAAGATTATTTTTTCGCTTGGCATCTTTCTTGGTAAGAATATGGCTCTTAAACGCTTTTTTTCGTTTAATTTTACCACTTCCGGTTTTTACAAACCGCTTCTTGGCACCACTATTTGTTTTCATTTTAGGCATAGCACATCCGGGTTTAGTCCTTTTGAATGATAGTCAGGAAAGATAAGATAAATTCAGATCAAAAAAAGAGGAAAATCAGCCCTTTGTTGGGGCAAGCACCATAATCATTCTTCGCCCTTCCATATTTGGCTTCGATTCAATTTTTCCAACATCTTTGAGTTCTTCGGCCATACTTAGCAGTAGTTTCTCACCCTGCTCCGTGTACAGAATGTTTCGACCCCTGAACTGCACAAATGCCTTTACCTTATCACCGTTTTCCAAAAACTCACGGGCATGTCGCGTTTTAAACTCCATATCATGAGAATCGGTCTGCGGACTGAAACGAAGCTCCTTAACCTGAACGGTATGCTGTTTTTTCTTGGCTTCCTTCTCCTTTTTCTTCTTCTCGAACATGAACTTTCCAAAATCGATGATCTTGCAGACAGGAGGACTGGCATTCGGCGCAATTTCGACCAGATCCTTGTTATACTGTTCCGCAATTTCCAGTGCTCTTCGCAGTGGAACGATCTCATGCTCATTGTCCGGTTTGATAAGACGCACTTTCTCTGCCCGAATTTCATGATTAATATTCGGTCTGTCTTCCTCTTTTCGTCGTCTGATGATTTTTTTTCGTGCGATAGGTTGTTTCCTCGTTTGGGTTGATGTTATTGCCGCCGGGCTCCAGTATTACCAGTATTGCTTACTTGCTTGGAATGCGTTGACTGCATTGACTGCTCGCAAGGCTGGAAACCTCAGTGGTCCTGCTCAATGATCCTACTCAAGATTTTTCTCCATAACCTCCTCGGTGCTGCCAGCCGGTGGGAGAGCGCGGTTTCGCACCTCTCCGAGTAGCATTTGCAAACATTCATCCAGAGTCATGGTTCCGATATCTCCCTGCTTATGTCTTCGCAGCGATACCGTGGTTCCGGACTGTTCTTCTGAGCCGGTAATAATCATGTAGGGAACTTTTCTCGTTTCTGCATTTCGGATCTTGGCTCCAATCTTAATATTTCTGTGATCGGTTTCGACCCGCAAACCCGACTCTCTCAGGACAGTAGCTACCTGGTCTGCATATTCTACATAATCATCTGAAATTGAGAGTACAGATACCTGAACTGGTGCCAGCCACAAAGGAAAATCACCGGCAAAGTGTTCGATCAAAATGCTGACAAAGCGCTCCATAGAGCCAAACGGAGCTCTGTGAATGATCACCGGCCGATGCTTCTCGTTATCCGATCCCACATAGGTGAGATCAAACCGTTCAGGCATGACATAGTCAACCTGTACGGTGCCCAACTGCCACTTTCTTCCAATTGCGTCTCGGATGATAAAATCGATCTTTGGTCCATAAAAACTCGCCTCTCCCGGAACAATTCGATAGGAAAGATTCATCTCATCCGCAACTTCCCGAATTTCACTTTGTGCTCGATCCCAGTAGGAGCGGTCTCCTCCGTATTTGTCGTCATTTTCATCCCGAAAGGAGAGGCGTATGTCTACAGGCATTTCAAAGGTTGAGAACACAAATTGCGTTAATTCGATCGTGGATTTGATCTCACCTTTAAGTTGATCATGCGTGCAGTAAATGTGAGCATCATCCTGCGTAAACCCGCGTACTCTCGACATACCGTTTAATTCACCGGACTGCTCGTAACGGTAGACCGTTCCAAACTCGGCCAGACGAACAGGCAGATCTCGGTAACTTCGTAACCCGGAACCATAGATTCGATGATGGTGGGGGCAGTTCATCGGTTTCAGCAAGTACTCTTCACCCTCTACGCCGATCGGATCGAATTGAGAGGATTTGTAATACGGGTAATGACCGGAGGTTTTGTAGAGCTGAAGATTTCCAATATGGGGTGTGATAACTTCCTGGTAGCCCCGTTTTTTTTGCTCACTTCGAAGAAATTCTTCCAGAGTTCGACGGATAATCGTGCCATTTGGAAGCCATAGGGGCAAGCCCG
>PZPG01000096.1 GCA_003045995.1 Bacteroidota bacterium | reverse complement strand
CCCCAGACCCCAGACCCCAGACCCCAGACCTAAGATCCCAAATCTCACCACTCATACTCCATGAACTCCAGCACGGCCACCCTTCCGTTTCATTTTCTTCTCCTTTTTCTTTTACTCGGGTTGATGGGATCCGCATCACAGTCTCTGGCACAATCGCAAGCCACACAACTAAACACAGACTCCGGGGGCGCCACTTTCGACACCACTTCCTCCCTCACTCTCGATGAAAAACTAGGACGAATGCTCATGATCGGGTTTCGCGGTACGACCCTCGCCGAATCCGGCCACATCGTCCGAGACCTTCAGGACTACCACCTCGGAGGCGTCATACTGTTCGATTATGATGTGCCATCCAAATCACCGGTTCGAAACATTGTGTCACCCAATCAAACCGAAAACCTCATCCGCGATCTCAAAGCCACCGCAACCCAGCCCCTGCTTGTCGCTGTGGATCAGGAGGGCGGCCGTGTGATGCGCCTCAAAGCCGACCGAGGATTTGAAACTACACCCTCCGCTGCAGAGCTGGCACGTCTCCTTCGCAAAGGAAAAGATTCCGGCTCAGCGACATCAGGTTCAGTAACACCCGGCTCAGCGCAGCCCGACACCCTCAAATCCATCCTCGAAGCCCAGGCCCGACAACTCCAAACCCTCGGCTTCAACATAAACTTTGCGCCGGTAGCCGATCTCAACACCAACCCGGACAACCCCATCATCGGCCGTCTTGGCCGCAGCTACAGCGCCGATCCCGACACCGTCACCACCCTAGCATCCGCCGTAATCCAGGCCCACCTGCAGCACGGCATCCTTCCCGTCCTCAAACATTTCCCCGGCCACGGTAGCGCCTGGAACGACACCCACCTGGGCATGACCGACATCACCGACACCTGGAGCCCCGACGAACTCATCCCCTACCGCAACCTACTTCCCACTTACCCGCAGATCGGCGTCATGACTGCCCATGTGATCCACAAAGGCCTCGACCCGGATGTTCCTGCCACCCTTTCCCGCGCCATTCAACAGGACATCCTCCGCAGCGAGCTTGGTTTTCGGGGGCCGCTCTTCTCCGACGACATGCAGATGGGCGCCATTCGCGATCATTTTGGCCTGCGCGAATCGATCGAAAAAGCGCTGCTCGCCGGCGTCGATATCCTGGTATTCGCCAACAATTCCGTATACGATGCCAACATCGTTCCTACGGTTCTCGGGGTGATGAAGGAGCTGATGGACGAAGGAGTCCTCACGGAGGAGCGCGTGAATGCGTCGATTCATCGTACGGCCGCCCTCTACGCAGATGGGCTATAAGCTTGTGTGCAGAATTCAGCACATCAACCCGACACAAAATTCCAGACCACGACGCATCCCATCAACCCGACAAAAAGTTTGATGTGCATTGTCTAATTCCGGAACGTATCTTCAGGCTGAATACCTGCTTGTAACGACTACCCTCCAAGTTTCTATTCGAACTTACTTCGCAACCAAACCAAGTTTCTAACCAAACCAAGTTTCTAACCAACGGAGTTCGTGACAAGCCCGACTTCGTGACAAGCCCGAGTTCTTGACAAGTCCGACTTCGCAACGAACCTGAGTTTCCAAACAAACCAAGTCTCCAATCAATCCCAGCACCTATGAGTACCCGTCATTCCAACCCACGCGCACCCAAACGTGAAATTTTCGGCTGGGCGATGTTCGATTTTGCGAACCAGGCCTACACGCTGCTGATCATTACCGTGATTTTTCCGGTACTGTTTACCACGGTGATTGTGGGCGATGCGGAGTCGGAATACCGGCTTGGGAACCTGCTTTGGAGTGTGGCGCTGTCGATTAGTTACTTTCTTGTGGTGCTGTCGGGGCCGATTCTGGGGGCGATTATGGATTATTCGGCGCTCAAAAAGAAGTTTCTCTTTTATAGTTATCTGCTGACGGTGGGGAGTACTGCGCTGCTCTATTTTGTGGAGCCGGGGCTGGTGACGCTGGGGATTATTCTGCTGGTGATCTCTAATTTTGCGTATGCAACGGGGGAGAGTTTTATCGCTTCGTTTTTGCCGAGCCTAGGGCCACCAAAGGATCTGGGGAAGATTTCAGGGTTTGGCTGGGCGCTGGGGTATGCCGGAGGGCTTGTTTCTGCAGGGTTTGTGATCGCGTATCTGGGTGAGCCAACGGCTGAAAATTATGAGATGATTCGATGGGTGGGGCCATTTGCTGCGCTGTTTTTCCTGGTGACTGCGATTCCGACGTTTGTGTGGGTGCGGGAGCCGGGGATGCGCCAGACGCTTCCTGCCGGGGAGAGTTATGCAGCGGCCGGGTTCGCACGCATGGCGGAAACTGCGCGGGATATCCGGCGGTTTGGCGACCTGGGCATTTACCTTATTTCGGTGTTTTTCGCCATGGCCGGAGTTTATATCGTGATCTCATTCGCTTTCATTTATGGGGATCAGGTGGTTCGATGGGATGAGGGGACGCGTGTATTGATGTTCGTAATTGTGCAGATCACGGCGGCGCTTGGAGCGGTTGGATTTGGATGGATTCAGGATCGGATCGGGGCCAAAGTCACCTACAACATTACGATGCTGTTCTGGTTTTTTGGCGTGCTGGGGATCTGGGGCGTGGAGGGGCTCACGGTGTGGTTTAATGGGGTATTCGACGCGCAGGTAGAAGTGCAGACGATGTTTTTATATATCGGGGTGATTGCAGGGCTGAGTCTGGGTTCGAGCCAGTCGGCTAGTCGTGCACTAGTGGGGCTGTTCTCCCCGGAGGAGAAATCGGCAGAATTTTTCGGGTTCTGGGGATTGTCCAACAAGCTGGCTGCCGTGTTTGGGATCATCGGAATCGGGATATTGCAGACGCAATTCGGATTGCAGCGCTCGGTGCTGTTTTGCGCGTTTCTGTTTTTGATTGCGATGGTGATTACGGTATTTGTGAATGAGAAACGAGGTACAGAAACCGCGGATGCCTACACCGAATCTAAGCAGTCCATGTAGTGATTTTGGACATTTTCCGTGAATTTGGAGTCTTTTTTCCGACATTTGGACACAAAAACCGTGCTTTTTTTGAAATTTTTGATGGATTTATGTTTTGAAATGGTACCTTTATGGCGATCTGACAATGATTTAGCTATTTCTACTGGATTTGCTTCGTGCAACTATGTGACATTGTTTGATCTTTTTTCCAACCAATAACTAACAACAGAGGACAAAATGAATAGAATCGAACAAGTAAAAGCGTTGATGGCAGAACTCGAAGTCGAAATGGACAAGTTCTACAACAAAGGAAACAAAGCTGCAGGTACCCGTGCCCGTAAGCATCTTCAGGATCTGAAAAATCTTGCACAAGAGATCCGCCTTGAGATCCAGGACATGAAGAACCAGGCGTAAGAAAAGCCAGATATACAGCGTTTTTTCTTATTGATGTTTTTTCACTTTGAGAGCCATCTCTGCCACGCGGAAGATGGCTTTTTTTTATCTTTTACGTTTCGAACTTATACGCTGCGGCATCATCAACCCGTTCTCACAGCATGATATCCGAAATCCATTCCGGTTCCCAAACTGGCTCCTATTCCGGTTCCCATACCGACTCACAAACCAGCTCTCATTCAGCGAGCTTTAAGAAACTTCCCCCGAGGGCGATCCGGATCTGGCAGATCAGCTCCCTGTTTACATCTCTGCTGTTGGTGGCAATCCCTGTTGTACTTTGGTTTGTGATCAGTGCCATTGCCCTCTGGATTCTTATTCTGGCGGCGGTTCTGGCCGTCCTTCTACTTCTGTTTCGATTGATCTGGCTTCCCTATGCCATCTGGAAGCGCTGGCGATACCGTATTTCCGACACGGATATTCATTTGCGAAGGGGGGTTTTTGTTTCGCGGGAAACCGTTATTCCGCTTAGCCGCGTGCAACACGTGGACACCAGCCAAGGGCCCTTTCTGCGGCACTTCGGGCTTTCGGAACTCTCAATCTCCACTGCGGCTACCACGCATAACATTCCAAACCTGGATACCGTAATCGCCGAACGCATCCGTTCCACCATCTCCATTCGCGCACAGCTTGCCGAAGATGATGTATGATGTGTGATGTATGACGCATGAAGCATGATTTATGATGTGTGATGTATGACCCACAAACCATCCGTTGAAACCGAAAAAGAGTTCAAGCGCCAGCACCCGGTGGCAGCTATTAGCAAAACTCTGTCTTACATTCGCGAAAACCTGGTTACCGTCTTTGTGTGGGTTGTGATTGGAACGCGCAATACTGACATGACCACCGCCTTTTTTGTCGCGGCAGGTGTGGGCCTGATCCTCATAAGCGGGGTTGCCAGTTGGTGGCGCTTCCGGTACCGCGTCACTGGAGATCAGCTCCAAATCGTCAGTGGCCTTTTTGTGCGAAAAAACCTGTACCTCACCAAAGATCGGATTCAGGTGATCGACATTTCAGCTGGCATCGTACAGCGCATCTTCGGGTTGGTTCGGGTTGATATTCAAACCGCTGGCAGCTCTTCGCGGGCGGCGGCGATTGAAGCAGTCACGCTTCGGGAAGCAGAAGAGATGAAACAGCAGTTGCGAATGCGGGACGCCATCGGACCCGAAACACATGGGCAAACTGCCGGCTCTGCGCACGCGGGAGGGGTGGAGCATGTCGCCGGTGGAACGGACACCATCGAAGGAACGGACGCCATCGAAGGAACGGACACCATCGAAGGAACACACGCCACACATGGGGCGCGCTCCGTGGACAGCACGAACCCCACAG
>PZPG01000095.1 GCA_003045995.1 Bacteroidota bacterium | reverse complement strand
GCAGCCATGATGAGGATGTGATCGATTTTTTCCGGTATTTGAACGGGAATGGGAGTGGGAGTGGGAGTGGGAGTGGGCTGGAATCGAATCCGGCGGCGGGTGATTTTTTGGCGTCTACGCTGAAGGAGGATGGGGCGATGCACACGCTGGATGAGATTATTTCGAAAATCACACATTTTAAGAGTGTGTATGACCTGGAGGTAACGAAAACCGATCTGAAATCGCTGGACGAGTGGGTGTACACGGATACTGAGATTTACCATCAAGATCGGATGTTTTTCCGTGTGATTCCGGTGGATGTGGAGATTGGGAATCGGGAGGTGCAGAGGTGGTCGCAGCCGATGGTGCAGCCGGCGCAGGAGGGGCTTTGTGCGTTTGTTTGTCGTCGGATTGATGGGTTGCTGCACGTGGCGATGCAGTTGAAAATGGAGTGCGGAAATCACGATGTGGTGGAGCTGGCGCCGACGGTGCAGACGCTGACTGGAAACTATAAGACGTCGCGGCCCGGAGCGATTCCGTTTTTGGATTATGTGTTGGGAGCGCCGGAAGATCAGATTGTGTTTGACACGATGCAGTCGGAGGAGGGGGGGCGGTTTTATCAGGAACAGAACCGGAACATGATTTTGATTTTGCCGGATGAGCCAGATATTGGGGGCCTCGACGGACAAGAGAAATGGGTTGGTGATACGGGTTCCGGCGCTGCTGCGGATATTCTCTACATGAAGGAGCTGTATGGCGAGTTGCCGGAAAACTATATCTGGATGACCCTGAATCAGCTTGGTACTTTTTTGAAATTCAACAATTACTTAAATATCCAGGCCCGTAGTTTGATCGCAGCGATTTCGTTTCGGTGATGCGAATGAAAGAGACGTGTATTCGAAAAAACGCATCTAGAATCATGATGAAAGAGATGCAAAATGAAAGAGATGCACAATCAAGATGAAAGAACCGCAACATAGTTCAGCGTCATTGGTACTGCGTGTCGGTATTCTGGGTACGGCTGCGATTGCACGAAGGTCGATACTTCCAGCGCTTCTAAGCTTGCCGGATCATTATCGGGTGGTTGGGATTGCAAGCCGGTCGATGGACGCGGCCTCGGCATTGGTGAATGAGGTTGAGAATGCGCCAAATCATGGGACGGGACCAAGCCAAATCAAACCTCATGGGAGTTATGCATCATTGCTGGTAGATCCTTCTGTTGATGCGGTGTATGTGCCGTTGCCAAACGGGCTTCACTATGAGTGGGTGAGCCGGGCGTTGAGGGCGGGCAAGCATGTGTTGTGTGAAAAGTCGCTGGGATGTACGTTGCAGGAAACGGAGGATATGGTGGCTTTGGCAGAGGCGAATGATTTGGCGCTTGTGGAAAATTTCCAGTTTCGGTTTCATCATCAGCTTCAGGTGTTACGGGAATGGACCGGATTGGGGGGGCACGTTGCGAGTGGTGGGACAGATAGTTCAAAAGAGGGGTCGGCAGAGGTGGCAAAGAGTAAGCAAGGGGATGGCTTGGAGAGTGTCAGTGTTCATGAGCAGGACGAAACGTCAAAAAATGTGATCGGCGATCTGCGGGCGGTGCGATGTTCATTTGGGTTTCCACCGTTTCCGGACCGGGACAATATTCGGTATCAGAAGGAGCTTGGGGGCGGTGCTTTGTTGGATGCGGGAGCCTATATGATGAAAATTGCCGCATTGTTGATGGGAGATGCGATTCAAGTAGAGGCTGCTTCGCTAGTGAAGGACGAGGAGTATGGTGTGGATGTTCATGGAGGCGGTTGTCTTGTGGATCCCGGTACCGGGGTTACAGCTCATATCGCGTTTGGGTTCGATCATTACTATCAGTGCGGAGTGGAGGTTTGGGGTTCCAAAGGCCGTGTACGAACGAACCGGCTTTTTACAGCAAAGGCAAATGTGCAGCCGGTGTTTGAGATCGAAACCGCAGAGGGCGGTCGTGAAGAGCGGGTGCTGCAAGCTGATGACCACTTTGTGAATATGCTGCGGCATTTTCATTCGGTGTGCGTTTCCCATCAACCCGAAAAAAGAGCTGAGGAGAACCGTCAAAATCGATTGCAGGCACGCTTGTTAGAGGATTTTCGGGCGATGGCAGAAAGAATAGAAGGGGCATGATGAAAGAGATGCAGAATGAGAAGCAGAAGGAGACGCAGGAAAAGATGAAGAAAGGTCTGGATAAAGGCCTGGAGAAAAGCCCTGTGTATGTGACGCAACCATCATTGGCACCGCTTGATGAAGTTGTGTCGCTGCTGGAAGGGGTATGGGATCGGGGTATTTTGACGCATAACGGGCCGTTGGTTCAGCAGTTGGAGAAGGAGCTGGAGCAGGAGCTTGGGGTACCGAGGTTTGTGGCGGTTACGAATGGGACGATTGCGTTGCAGATGGCGATTCGGGCGCTGGGGTTGTCGGGGAATATGGGGAATGGTGGTCAGCCGGGTGGCGTGGTGCAACCTGGGCATAGGGGGCAACCTGGGGAGATCATCATCAGCTCGTTTACGTGGATTGCTACGGTTTCCGCGATTAAGTGGGAGGGATGCGTGCCGGTATGCTGCGACATCAACCCGAAAACATTGAACTTGGATCCTGCGGAGATTGAGCGTCATATTACGGAGCGAACGGTGGCGATTATGCCGGTGCATGTGTTTGGGAATCCATGCGATGTGGAGGCGATTGAAGCGGTGGCAAGGAAGCACAATTTGAAGGTGATTTATGATGCGGCGCATGCGATTGGATCGACCTGGAAGGGGGAGAGTGTGTTGTCTTGGGGGGATGTGAGCGGGACGAGTTTGCATGCGACGAAGTTGTTGAATACGGGCGAGGGGGGAGGGTGTATTACGAGGGATCCGGGGTTGTGGGAGAAGTTGGAGCGGATTCGGTTTTTTGGCCATGATGCGCAGAAGGATATTGTGGAGGATGGGTTTAACGGGAAGATGACGGAGGTGCATGCGGCGCTTGGGCTGGCGAATTTGCGGTATTATCGGGAGGTGCTGGCGGATCGGAAGCGGAAGTATGCGTTGTATTTGGAGATGCTGGATGGGGTTCCGGGGTTGGAGTTTCAGCAGATGCAGCCGGGGGGTGAGTCGAACTACTCCTATTTTGCGGTGATGTTTGAGAGTGAGGAGGTTTTGCTTCGGGTTATTGAGGCGCTGGCAGCGGTGCATGTGTTTCCGCGTCGGTATTTTTACCCGTCTGTGAATCGGTTTACGAAGGTCTTGGCGTATCGTTCGACGCCGGTTGCGGAGAATATTTCGAGTCGGATTTTGTGTTTGCCGCACTATTTGGGGTTGAAGGAGGAGGAGATGAGTGCGATTTGTGATGTGATTCGTAGGGAGGTGGTGAGGAACCTTTGATTGAATTTCGATTGTAGAACTTTTCAATCATACGTAGAATTCGTATTTTCAATTGCTTGGAAATCTGTAAAAGAATTCAAAATTTACAGGTAGCAAAATCTGATTTACCAGAAGGAACCATCGTAGAGAACGATGTCGTGAATGCTCAATAGTCACGAATTTGGAGTGGGCACACTTACCACCCATTCGTGCTGTTTCTGTTCGTTATTTTTGCTCGATCGTTTACTCGATTGCACATCTAAATTAACATCAAACCATCCTATATAAATTGAATAAATAAATGACAGACGAGACGATTTACACCATCAATCAGGAAGAAATGAAGTTTTCAACAAAGGGTTCGCCGGAGTTTCGGTATGGGAACGATGAGAGACTCTCGAGAGAAGATACCGACATTACCTATCATCAGCCGTGGTATGATAAAGGGTTTACAGAACATGACTTTCTAAGTGAAGAGCAATTTGCATCCTTATTAGATGGGATCACCAACAGTATTTCTGCGATCATTGAAGAGGAGTGCTCGATTGATGTAGACGGATTTACGCTGGAAAAGTATCATGAGTACGTGACAACAAATGAGGATCATTTCAAAGTGATCTCTCGCACAAGAGATCTGTTTTCGAAAGATTTTACCTTTCCGGTAGAGGAGCTAATCCCTCGTTTTGAGGAAATATTAGGCATGAAGTTGAGTGATGTGGATCCTAAAACCAACAAAAAGGTTCATATTATTGTGCGGATCAACCGACCACAGTCGAATGATTTTAATCCGCCACATAAGGATGTATATGAAGTGGTTGACAATCGCTCTGACATAGTGAAGTTTGTAAATTTGTGGATTCCCATTGCAGGGGTTAATGAAAACTCAAATTTACCTCTAGCCCCAGAGAGCCACAAATTACTGGAAAGCCAGATTTTAAGAACGTTTGATGGCGGAACAATCCAGGGGAATAAATACAGTGTTCGAATGATTAAATCCTGGAACGGGAAAAGTGATCTCGTTCGTAGTACTGTGAAGTATGGGCAGGTGCTTATATTTTCCGGGCATTTGATTCATGGTTTGGCTGTTAACAGCAATACAGACAAGACGAGAGTTGCGTTGGAATTTCGACTCTCTGCAGTATAATACAAGCAGGCCTTTCCAGTGAGTTTCTATTCGCCTCTACCCGAGCCGATACCCTTAAAGGAGCAGTCCTGGCCGGAAGGGACTCGGCCATTGCTTTGCACGTCGACATTTTGCTTTCAACACGAGACGTATGTAAGGCAATGTATCGAAAGCATACTAATGCAAAGAACTACGTTCCCTGTGAGGGTTTGTATTCATGATGATGCATCAACGGATAAAACAGCGGAGGTAATCCGGAGTTATCAGGAGGCTTATCCTGGAAAAATTTGGGC
>PZPG01000041.1 GCA_003045995.1 Bacteroidota bacterium | reverse complement strand
CTGAGCCATCTTCCTGAACCCTTCCATCCAGCCATCCGTCTATCACGCCCGATTTCATTTCCGCCGACAGAATCCCCGCTTCCTGGGCTGTTCGCTCATTTCGGGGTCCGCTGTATGGCCGTGCCCGTTCATCCACAAAGAGTATGGCAGCTGCGCCCTGTTCTTTCGCGTGAAATGCTTTGTACCGTTGTGTTGCGTACCGGAGCATCGTACGCTCCTGCTGCTCGGTGAGGAAATCGGGCAGCCCGTCGAGCACGACCACAATCTTGTCCTCCACATCCAGATTTGCATAATCATCATACCCAAGATCGAGTTCTTCCGGCGCTTTCAACCCATATCCGGCAAACACAACTTCGCCTTGCACAGAACCATTGGAACTAAATGGAAGCGGCATGTACCCTTCGTATAACGGCACTTCCACTGCACTGTTTACTACCTGCTCCCCACTCAGCTCGGTCACCACCATCTGGTTCTCACCCGTAAGCTCGATCCCCTCCACATAGTCAAATGGAAACCGGTAGGTATTCTCCAGCGGCTCCAGGCCGTTCTCAATCAGCTCTTTGATCAGGTAGTCCTTGGTTTCTTCCATTCCCACGCTGCCGGTCATCCGCCCTTCGAGCTTCTCCGACGCCAAGAATGCTACTTTTTGTTCCAGCTCTTCTGCACGAACCTCTGGCGTCGACAGCACAACCCCCTCACCCCGTGGCGGGGCCTGCTCCAGCAACGCAAGAGCAGCCTCATGATTCCAGTTGCTCAAAAACAGCTGTGAGGTGCGATTGCTGGTGGCATTACTCGTCCATAGCAGTTTTGACCCATCAGGGGAAAACACCGGCAAACTGTCAAACCCTTCGGTATAAGTCACTCGTTGAGGTTCCTTTTCCCCGGCAACATCCACCAAAAAAAGTTCAAAATTTGCAAAACCCATCTTGTTGGAGCCGAAAATCACATACTCTCCGCTTGGATGATAGTATGGTGCCCAGCTCATCGCCCCAAACTCGGTCAGTCGTTGCACATCACTCCCATCCAGAGCCATTGTGAAGATGTCGGCCGTGTAGCCCGCCTCATCAAACCGACGCCAGATAATTCGCTCCCCGTCCGGTGAAAAGAACGGCCCGCCGTCATAACCCGGAGTCGTTGTAAGTCGCGTTACGTCCGACCCGTCCGCACGCATGATGTAGATTTCGCCAAAATAGGAGGGATCATTCTCAAGCCACTGCTGCTCCCGCGGCGTCAAATCCTGCTCATAGGCCGAACGCGTGGATGAAAACGCGATAAACTCCCCGTCTGGCGAATACGAAGCCTCAGCGTCGTACCCCATCGCGTCGGTGATCTGTACCCGGTTACTCCCGTCCGCATTTGCGGTAAACAGATGCATCATCGGATCATAATCCCAGCTATATCGACGCGTGGTCGCTGTTTCCCGAAGCTCAAACTCTACCTGCTGTTTGTTCAGCGACGTCGGATCCAGGTGCGTCGAACTAAACAAAATCTCCTCATTATTTTTGCCCCAATTAAAATAGGCACACGTTGTTTTGCCCGTCCCGGTCGACACCAGAGCCACATCGCCCGTTGTCAGATCCAGCGTATAGATCTGATAAAACGGATTATCCGTCTCTCGTTCGGCCTGAAAAATGATCTTGTTCCCATCGCTCGACCAGTATCCTTCGCCGGAACGCTTGCCTTCAAACAGAAGTTGCCGTGTATTTTCCAGCAACAATGACTCCTCCGCAGCACGGGTTGGTTGTGCATCTGCCGGCATCGTATGCACCGCCATCAACATCATAACACTCAGGACCACGGAATAAAGCACCATGGAAACGGGAACTGGAATTCGATAACTCACAGGTTGGTTTTTCATAAAACTACGATCGTTTTGCATTGCTTGTTGAATTGTTATTTGTTGCTCAATTTGGAAAAATGTTCGGGTTGATGCGTTTGCCGTTTCGGCCGGATTGATCATTAGGGCGTTGCGTGAATCAAAGATGGTTCTTTGGATATTGCGGCGTTGCGTGAATCAAAGGTGGTTGTTTGGATATTGCAGCGTTGCGTGAATCAAAGGTGGTTGTTCTGGGTTGAATTGGGTTGATGCAGGGCGACGATGAGCGGTCCCTGCGTCGCAGGGTGCCGGCTTACCACCGTCTCAATCCCAAACGCATCGCGCAACACCTCCGGCGTAAGCGTTTCCTCCGGCGTGCCAACCGCGGTAAGCCGGCCCTTTTTCAGGACTGCCACGCGGTTTGCATGGTTTGCCGCAAGGTTGAGGTCGTGCAGCACAGCGAGCACCCCGAGCCCGGCTTGCGTGCACCGGCTTGCGATCGACAGTGCCATGTGCTGGTGCGCCAGATCCAGATAGGATGTTGGCTCGTCCAGAAAAAGGTACCGCTCACCCCCCTCCACGGGCTCCCAAATCTGCGCCAGGGCTCTGGCCAAATGCACTCTCTGCTGCTCTCCCCCCGAAAGAGTCGGATAACTTCGGCCGGCCAAATGATCCGTACCGGTAGTTTTCATGGCCTCAAGGCTAATCTCAAGATTCTTACGAGCTCCCGTCATGTGCGGGGTCCGTCCCATCATCACCACTTCCAGCGCAGAAAATCCAAACGTCAACACCGACTGCTGGTCCAGCACTGCCCGACGCCTGGCCATCTCCTCAGCCGAATAGGAAAACAGATCCTTTCCGTCCAGCGACAATGAACCTCGGCTGGGTCGAATCAACCCACTCAAAATCCGCATCAATGTAGACTTACCGGCTCCATTGGCACCAATCACGGCAACCATCTCCCCCGGTGATACCGTCAAGCTGATATCCTGCAGAAGTTCAGACCCGCCAATAGAGTATGCTATGTTCGTCAGTTGGATCACAGTGCGTTACATCACATTCTTTGACTATAGAGAGTGAAAAACAGGTAGAGAACCACAGTACGATACAAATACCAGATCATTGAAAGAGCCATTCGCGTGTAAGACAGAACGGCTTCATTCACAAACAAGGGCATCGGTACTGGGGCTATTCAAATGTGCTGAAAGTAGTTGATAGAACCGGACAACCGGCCGGCAAGAATTCCAGTCGAAAACACCGGGAGATCAACTCTTGATTTGAACGCCAAAAAATAGGGATAATTGTGTAAAATTGATAGGAAAACCGCTCCCTCTCTTTCTATTCTTCCGATTTATTTACCTGCGGCGACTCCAACAAATGGATTCGACCATTTTGGGTCGCTATAGAGGTTTTCACCGGTTAATGTCAATATAAATGCTTCAACTGCAGCCGCTTCGGATTGCGTAATCATCAGGCGTTGGGGCCGACCACCCGGCCGCAATCGTGGATCCATATTATTGTTCATCATCTGCATGCCAATCATATTGTAATGAGCCAGCACATCGATAAATTCGGTTGAAAAACCGCTATGCATAAACGGACCGTTTGCGGATCCATCGGCACCGAGCAGATCACGCAGGGATGGGGAGCGTGTATTTGTCAGGTCCGGCCCCATTCCACTAATTTGATGAATCATCGCATTGTTCAGGGAATTCGGATCGATATCAAACACGGGTGGACGATGGCATCCTGCACAACCAAGACCGCCATCGATTCGCCGGCTTTGTGGATCGAACACCGGAGGCGTCGTAAAAAGAAGCTTCCCGTCGTTCTCCTCCTGCGTAAAATTTGGGAATGGCTGGATGTGATTCCCGACCTGGCCACGTCCCTCATCATACCGTGAATCAAAGGAGTGGATACTACGGATAAACTGGGCAAGTGCCATCTGCATGCGCTCTTCGGTAATCTCCTCGGAGTTAAAAGTGCGGTCGAACAGGATCGGGTAGTAGGGGATCTGTTCCATTTTGCTGATGAGATCCTGGATGCCTGGCGCTCCATCGACACCGCTAAAGCCCATTTCGATGTGATCCTGGATGGGTTGCGTGCTTTGATCTTCAAGCGAACTAGCACGTTCATCCCAGAAAAATTGCTGATCTTCGCCATAAAGCGCATTTACCAATCGCATGGAATGGCGTCCGGTCGTTCCATCTACGCCCACTGAAGCGATGTTCACATCGCTGAAGGCCAACTCCTGTTTGTGGCAGCTGGAGCAAGAGATACTGTTATCCACGGATAGCTGTTTGTCGTAAAACAGAACGCGTCCAAGCGTGGCGCCGATGTCGGTAATGTCCGCAATGGAGGGATCGGGGAGGGGAATATAGTCCGGAATTTCGGGATTGGCATAATCGGGCAAGTCGTGTAACAAAATGTTTTGGCCAAAATAGATCTGAAGGGTAACCTGGTCTGCTTTGTTATCGGTGATGGGATCCGGCGCAGTGATTGTGCAGCTCTGAAGAATTCGGATGATGAGCAACGTAAAGAGAGGGGTAAGGGCGGTGAGTTTGGCAATTCGATGGCTCATAACAAGAAGGCTCCTAATAAGGTTTTTTATTGAATGTACAAATTTGACGAATGAAATGCGGAAGGGTTTTCTGAAATGCGGGTAAGTTTTTTCTATTCGGGTTGATGGGAGGTGCATCGGTTTCCATGGTGACGACTTGATCCAATCCACCACATTTTGTGCATTAGCCCAGACAGTAGCTCGTCATCCCAAACTGCATCACACCACCCGCCTATACCCGCAAATTTCGCGAAAAACCATACATAAGGAGCCATAGAAAGAAGGGAGCACCAAAGAGCGCGGTGATGATGCCGATAGGGATTTCGGCCGGTTGAAGCAGGATACGGGCCAATAGGTCGGAAAAAACCAACAGAATGCCACCCAGAAGTGCAGATGCCGGGAGCAGGAGCCGGTGATCGGGACCGAATGTCAGACGAATCAAATGCGGAACGACAAGACCGACGAATCCTATCAGTCCGGTCACGGCCGTTACAGCTCCCACAGCCAGAGCGGAGAGCAGAATCACCAGCCGTTTCACGCGCTGCGTTTCAATTCCAAGGTGATGAGCTGCCGATTCACCGAGCAGTAGTGCGTTCAGGGCGCGTGCCAACCATGGAGATATGATCAGTACGATGATGACAAACGGAGCAACCACGGCCAGGGTCTGCCACGTTGCAGCACCGAGACTGCCCAAAGACCAAAAGGTAAGGTCCCGGAGTTGGGTATCGGTGGAGAATAGAATCAGTCCGCCCGTACCTGCCCCGCAAAGAGCATTCATGGCAATTCCGGCCAGAAGCATCGTGGCAACCGAGGTTTGCGAATCCCTCGTGGAGATGGTATAGACGATGAAGGTGACCATCAACCCGCCTGCAAATGCTGCAAGAGCAATGGTGAAAAGGCCAAGAGAAGAGGCCACAAATCCGGGCAGTGTACTTCCAAAAACGATCATTAAGGATGCACCAAAGGAGGATCCGCTGGAGATTCCGATCAAAGCCGGGTCGGCGAGCGGATTGCGGAAAAGACCCTGCATCAGTGCGCCACTCACCGCCAGAGCCATGCCGGCAAGCACACCCAGCAGAACGCGGGGAAGCCGGATGCCAGTAAGGACAAGGTCTGCGCGCGGATCGATTTCTACCGGAAGATGAATCCCGATTTTGGAGAGCAGAATCGCACTAAGCTGCGAAAAGGGAATGGAAACAGCGCCTATAGCTGCGGAAAGTAGGGTCACAAAGAGTAACAAAACGCCCAGAATCGAGAGTATTGCGGTGCGATTTGAGGCTTTTACAGCAGGATGATGGGTTCTGCCACCCGTATCTGCAAGTGGAACAGATGCAGAAGTCAGGTTGGATAGAGCATCCGACAATTTGCCAGATTGACTTCCCGGTTGAGTGCTTGCTTTCCAGCTCGCGCTCATGGTTGCTTCTCCTCGAGAACCCGAATCATTTCGGAGGTAAGTTGGTAGACGCCCTGACCGAGCCTTGGGCCAAATGAAAGAAGCATTGCATCATCGATCGCCAGAATGTGTCCGTTCTTGGCTGCCGGCGTTAGGGATATTCCGGGTTGATTGAGGAATGCAGTCATTCCACCCAGCATTTCGAGCCCAAACTCAGGAACAAGAATCAGGTCGGGGGCGGATGTTACCACGGCTTCCGCTGTAAGCGGACGGTATCCTTCGAATTGATCCACCACATTGATTCCTCCGGCAAGTCGTATGACTGCATCTGCAGAGGTGCCGCGTCCGGTAACATTTACCATGTAGGCACCGCGGGTATAGACAAACAGAACCCGAGGTTTTCGGGGCAACTGCTCCTGCAATTCATGAGCTCGTTCCAGATCCTCCAGCATCGCTGAAATAATTTCCTCCGCTTTCTCCTCCTCCTCCAGCACCTTTCCGATCTTCCGCATTCGTTCCGCGGCGTCCTCCGGCGTTTTTGCCTCCTTTAGTAGTAGCGTCGGAACCCCTGCATTCCGAAGCTGTGTCGGAACCGAGAGTGGCCGGATCCCTTCGGTTGTAAGTATGAGGGATGGATTGAGGGAGAGGATGCTTTCCGGGGTGGAGGTTCGGAATACCGTGAGTCGCGGTTTGCGAAAGATCTCTTCCGGGTAGGTACTCGATTGGTCAGAAGCGATGAGTTGGTCGCCATATCCAAGTGCATATACCGTTTCTGTGATTGCGCCGCCCAGGGTTGCGATACGGGATCGGTCGCGGACCGTTACCTCAACACCATCTGCACTCAGCACGGTTACTTCGCCCGGTTTGTCCTGGAATGAGTTTGTGATTGTATCGATGCTCGCCGGGGTGGTTGTGGTATCTGAACCAGGGGCTGTCGACGAACCAGGGTTGGTCAATAAACCAGAGGCTGTCGACGATCCATAGAATACGGTTGATTTGAAGAACGTACCCGGGAAGGGTTTCGACAACGGTTCACCGGGATCGGGTTGGACAACCGCTGGTGTGATAACAGCGAGACTTTGCAGCATCAACAAAAACAAAAAAGTCAGCTTGTAGTATAGCAAGAGTAATCGTTGAAAGGGTTGAATCGTCATCTGCACAGCTTGAAAAGTGCAGTCAGGAAAATACAGGTTCGACGCGAAAGTTGCACAGAATGAATCTGGAACTACCCGCACAACTTATAGAACGGATTGGGTCCGGGAAGCTTTTCCATCAACCCGAAAAAAGTAGAACTTTACTGTTCCACGATCATTCCATACATTTTTTGGAGAGTAAGAGTTTGGAGAGCCGAATAAAAAACCTGGTTATCTTGGTATTATGGACGCATTAATCAACTATTTTGAAACCATTCCTACGGCGGTTCGCGCACTGATTTTGATGGGTGGGATTTTTGTGTTTTGGGTGATGGAGGGTGTAATTCCGCTGAAAGATTTTCAGTATCGAAAGGTGCGGCATGCGGGGATGAATTTGATGTTTACGTTGTTTACCACGGTGATTGGGTTTGGGCTGGCCGGGGTGCTCTATTTCGCTTCGAGTTGGACGGCGAAACATTCCTTTGGGCTACTCTATTTGGTGGATTTGCCGCTTTGGGTGCATGTGATTGCGGCGCTTTTGCTGTTGGATTTGATTGGGGCATGGCTGATTCACTGGGTGGAGCATAAGGTGCGATGGATGTGGAAGTTTCATCTGGTGCACCATTCCGATACAACGGTGGATGTTACGACGGGGTTGCGTCACCATCCCGGGGAAACAGTGTTTCGAATTTTGTTCACGATTGCGGGGGTGTTTGTGCTTGGTGTGCCGATTGGAATGGTGATGCTTTATCAGAGTTTATCGGTGTTATTTGCACATCTCACGCATGCGAATATTGCGATGCCCGATCGGCTGGACATAGCTCTTTCTTGGGTGTTTGTAACGCCCAATATGCATAAGGTGCATCACCATTATCAGCAGCCGTTAACGGATACGAATTACGGGAATATATTTGCGGTGTGGGATCGGGTTTTTGGGACGTATGCGCGGGTGGATCCGGGAGAGTTGGTATATGGGATTGATACGCATATGAATCCGGAGGAGCATGACCGGGCGGGGAATTTGCTGAAGATTCCGTTTCAGGCGTACCGCCCGCCGACGGGGTCGAAGTTTGGAGGGAAGGAGAAGGAGAAGGAGTAGGAAGCGTGATCTGTTGAGGTTACGGGAGAGAGGCCGGATAGGATGTTGATGTGATTCCAGAGAGAGGCTGGGAGTTGCCGCTTGTACAAAAATTCATATCGGAATGACCATTTTTTCATACGTTTTGGAAAAATGACCTATTGACAGTGTGCATTATTCATATTCTGGTAGAGTTATATTCATCAAAGCTTCTTGTTTTGATAATGTATAATTAATACTTGTGATATGAACGTGCTAATTGTTGATGATAATTATGATTTTCGGCTTACTGTTGAAGAGTATTTTAAATCCTGCGGACATCAGACGGCCAATGCCTCGAATGGTTTGGAGGCGTTGAATATATTGGATGCAACACCGGTGGAAGTTGCGATTTTGGATCTAACGATGCCTGCCATGGACGGGTATGAAACTCTGGACTACATTACGGTTCATTACCCAAGGACGAGTGTTGTGATTATCACCGGAAAACCTCAGGTGAATGATCTGAGTCTTTTGAAAAACGGAGCTCTGTTTGTTGAGAAGAAACCACTCGATATGGTACAACTAGAGCTCAAAATCCGGAATTTTCACATGGCTATTGAGAGGGTACAATCCGCAACAGTACCCTATCAAACCGTAATTGAGCAGGATATCAATCAAGTTTACGAGCTGATTTTGCAGGAGATCGACAACTATCATCTCAACGTTGACTATCTCGCTGCGAGTTTGAATGTAAACAAAAAGCAATTTTACGAGCGGGTTCGGGATCTGCTTACCATTTCTGCCCATGAGATGATCAAATTTCTACGGCTGTTGAAGGCGAATGAATTGATTCGGAGTCGAGAGGTAACCACCCTGAAGGAGGTAAGCCGAAGAGTCGGGTATCAGGATAGTGGATATTTTGCACGGTTATACCGGGAGTATTTTGATGTAAATCCGCTGGATCTCATGAAAAAAAACAGGCGGAGCCGAAGACTTACAAAATGATCTACGAAATGATAGAGAGGTGAAACCGGTACACCTTGCCAGGGATCTAAAGACGATGCAAAACGATGGACCAGAACACTAGAAGGTACAATTCTAAGGAAGAGATCTCTAAGGTAGATAACTCTGCGGGGCATCACTCATCGGGTTTTGGATCATTGAATTGCAGGGATGTACGATGGTCTGAAGAGGAGATTCCTATGGCTTTGCACTATTGCAAGACTGCGCTTTCTGTGATCATACATACAACTGGCGAATTATCGAGGATGATGATTGAGGTTCCTAGTCAAAACATAGATCGGATTGAGAGGGGTTTGCATCAAATTCATCGCGCGTCATCCCGTTTGCATAGAGTGTTTGAGGGGTTGCTCCTTGAAGGGATGCATCACTCGGGATCTGTTTGTTGTATTGATCCTGACTCCGACCTGAAGCAAAAAGTTTCCTTTTACCGAGGCGTCCGAGAGGCAAAGATCCGATATGTAGCCGGGAAAACAAATTCCGTTTCTAAGCCGCGCCTCATTGAACTTCCGGTTAGTCGTATGCAGTGGGAATTCATCACAGACACATTACTGGGAAATGCAATCTCCTATTGCGGAGATCAACCTCCGGATATTTCGATTGGGTGGGGGCTCGAGAGGGATCAAACGGGGCAATGGTTTCACTTTCGTGTGCACGATCGTGGTACAGGAATTCACAAGGAAGATCTGCATCAAATCAAGCAACCGTTTTACCGAGGCAGGAATGCAGGGTATATCCCCGGTTCAGGGACGGGTCTTTATCTCACTGCTAAGATGCTTCGAAGATGTGGGGGAAAGATTGTAATTGACTCGGAAGTTGACCGCTTTACAGAGGTAAAAATATCGATACCATTACGTTGACATTTGTCTTGCAAAGAGTCATTTTTAGAGTGATTGCGTAGAATTTTCGAAGAATTTTTGAAGTGTTTCCGAGGTGACCATGAAACCATTGAAAATGAATGTTGTGACTGTCCCAAGATCCATGAAGTGTCGTTCCGTGATGGGTCATACCCTAAAGTATCGCTCCGTGAGGCACAGGTTGGCCACAATTTCGCTAATTTTCACGGTAACAATGACAGTCGTGTCTTGTGGTTCAAACCGGACGTTGAATCAATCGGATGATTCACGTTGGGAGTCAATGCCTCAGCAGTTGGCTGACACAGCCCCGAATCAAACCATCGATGTGGCTTCGTACAGAGTCGCACACTCCGAAATTGATTCGTTGTTACGGTCCATGACGCTGCGTGAAAAGATCGCCCAACTCTTTGTCGTACGTGCCTATGGGTCTTTTCGTAACGATTACGACCCGGCGACCCTCGAACTAAAGCGTTTGGTTTCTGAGTACCGGATTGGTGGAGTACTATTTTTTCAGGGGGATGTGCTTAGTCAGGCGCATCTCACGAACCTACTTCAGGCCCGTTCTCCCGTTCCGCTTTGGATTGCTCAGGATATGGAGTATGGAGCGGCCATGCGAGTACGAGGCACCACCCGATTTACACCGGCGATGGGTATCGCTGCTACGGGTGATCCGCAGAATGCATGGCTGAAGGGGAAAATAACGGCACGGGAAGCTAGACTGCTCGGGGTTCATCAGATTTTGGCCCCGGTATTGGACATCAACAACAATCCGGACAATCCGGTGATCAATGTCCGGTCGTTTGGGGATTCACCGGAAACCGTGGCACGATTTGGCGCTGCATTTATTGATGGAATCCAGAGCGAGGGATTGATGGCAACGGCCAAACATTTCCCAGGGCATGGAGATACGCACATAGACTCTCATTTAGAGTTGCCTGTCATTCGGCATCCATTGGATCGTCTTCTGTCATTTGAATTGGAACCGTTTCGTGAGGCTGTAGAACGAGGGGTACAGAGTGTTATGACAGCCCATATTGCTTACCCCGGTATCAGTACGAATTACGGCCGCCCCGCCACGATGGATCCGTCCATTTTGAATCGGATACTGGTCGACAGCCTATCATTTGATGGACTGATTGTAACGGATGGACTTGATATGAATGGAATCACAGATCACTACTCACCCGGGGAGGCGGTCGTGGAATCTCTGCTTGCCGGTGCTGATATCATGCTCATAAGCCCGGATATTAAAACAGCCATTGCCGAGGTCGAACGAGCCGTTCTGTCTGGCCGAATTTCGGAAGAGCGTATTGATCGGTCTGTGTTAAAAATGCTCACATATAAGCATCAGTATGGCTTATTTGAAAACCGGTTTGTTGAAACGGAAACCCTCACCAGAACGATCAATACGCCTTCGTTCCAACGGGTCGCTGAACGGATTGCCCGTGAATCGGTCACTTTGCTACGTGATGAGAAGGGGTTGTTGCCAATAGGAAAGAATCAGTATCAAAATGTACTTGCACTCGCTGTTTCAGATCAAAAAGATGACCGGTCCGGCTATGGCATGGCCCCGGAACTTCGTAATTATCTGCATCGGGTGGATTTCCGCACCCTGGATCCTGGTACTGATCCGGAAGATGTTCAGGCACTTCTAGATGCTGCTTCTGAGGCAGATCTGATTATAATCGGATCCTTTGTGATGGTGGAGTCACACAAAAAAATTCAGATACCGGATGAACTTATGCCCGTTCTGCAAGAGATCTTGGAGATGCCATCACCCTCCATTCTCATCTCATTTGGAAATCCATATTTGGTCCGCGAGCTCCCGGATGCGGATGTTCAGTTACTGGCTTGGGCATCAAGCAGGATGCAGATTGATCAAACCGTACCTGCGCTTTTTGGTGCCTCTGAAATTGCAGGATCACTTCCGACCGTTATTCCGGATCTTTTTGAAGTTGGCCATGGGTTGAAACGTCCCCACACAACTCTTCGATGGGACCGTCCGGAAACAGCCGGCATGGATCTCGCTACATTGATGGAGATCGATATGCATATGCAGCGTGCCATGGATGATTCGGTTTTTCCAGGGGGAGTGGTTGGAATTGTAAAAAATGGAATGATGGTTTGGAATAAAGCCTACGGATATCACGACTACCAGCGACTGAAGAAAGTGGAACCCAATCATGTGTATGATCTGGCCTCGGTCACCAAAATTATGGCTACTACACTGGCGATGATGCGTCTTGTGGATGAAGGGGCGGTTCGACTGGACGATCCGGTTTCTGCCTATTTGCCGGAATGGGCCCTTGCGTTACCGGAGTCTGCGGAGGATTCGGAAGTCAATTTCTCCGACACGCATTCCTCTTCAACTGCGGCCGGTAGTTCGGATGAACTTGCAACGATGCAGGGAGATTTGAGTATTAGCAGTAACCGTACGGGAAGTACAATACTCGCAGAAAGTCCGAGACTCGCAGAGCGGACTGCGTCGGATGTCACAGTCCGGGATCTGCTGCTTCATCAATCGGGATTGCCTCCATTTCAGGTGTACGTAGACCGATACAAAACGAAAGAGGAGATTTTGGCAGCTGTAAAACGAGAGCCCCTGCTTTCGGAACCTGGGGAGGTTTACCGTTATAGTGATCTTGGGTTTATGCTCCTGGCAGAAATTATCGAAAGACAGTCCGGTATGCCAATGGACCGATATCTTCGAACCCACTTTTATATACCTATGGGGATGAACACAGCATTTTTTAATCCCGGGAAGGTTGGACGATGGCTGACCAATGTGATCCCTCCCACGGAGATCGATCTTACTTGGGAGAGGGGGACGGTTCAGGGTGTGGTTCACGATGAGCGAGCCTACTTTATGGGAGGAGTAGCTGGGCACGCCGGACTTTTTGGGTCTGCCTACGATGTAGCAGTATTTGCAGAACTGCTACTAAATCAGGGGGTTTATGGCGGTAAGCGCTATCTTTCTGAAGAGGTGGTGAAGCAGTTTACTCGAAACCAGTCTACATTAACTCGTCGTGGATATGGGTTTGATCACAAGAGTGATGGTTTTTCGTCTGCCGGTCAATTTACCAGCCCGAAAACGTTTGGTCATCTTGGATTTACTGGGACCAGTGTCTGGATCGATCCCGATGAGGATCTGGCTGTGATCTTGTTAACGAATCGGACATGGCCGGAACGCAGGGACGGCAGCCAAATCAGCCGAGTGCGAGCTGCCATTGCAGATACAGTGATGATGAGCCTGATGGAAAAAGTAGAGGTGAAATATTGAGATTTCAGGAAACAACGAAGCGCACAAAGAATTGGTTCATGCTCGAAAAGACCCTTCTGGAACGAAGCCATGTTCCATTTTCCGGCCAAGGTTCGGCCTGTCTGATTGAAGGAAAGAAAGGATTTTTGTACCCTGGAGTACGTTTGGAGATCAGTTCTTTTCCAATATCAATCTCTTCGGTACAGGCTGCTGTATGCAGTTGTCTGGCAAATCAGGATGAACCAATATCCGTAAAATGGTTTGGTAACAAACCAGAACTATTTGACTTTTGGTGTGATCTATTTCGATTGTCAGAGATGAAAAAACAAGCAGAAAGTCTGTCATTGTATGACCCAATGATTAGTACATCCGATCCGGACATCCTTTTACAGACTCTGCTCGATTTCGCCGTCACGCCGGCGTCTGACTTCCCGGTAAGTGCATTACTTGAAATTCATGTCAATGATCAAACTGCGTGGGTTCCTGGTGTCAATGTCGAGCCCGGACCCTGGAGTCTCGGACTCTGCGCAGAACGGGTAGCGGTGAGCCGTGCTTTAAGTGCGGGATATGATCCATCGGGCATTATGAAAATTCATGCTCCCAAAGCGGAATTTAGCAGCCCATGTGGTGCATGTCGCCAGGTTCTTTTTGAAACGATGCCGAACTACGACCTCGAGCTCTTTCATGGCGACGGATCCCGTTCCAGACATACTGTGTTTGATCTATTGCCCATGAGTTTCTTATCCACAAGTCTGCAAAAAGATCTACGCGAAAACAAACCCGATCATTCCTGACTGGATGGTAATTGCAGCCCTCTGAATTCAAGAGTTCATAATGGAGTTGCCCTGGTTGAGTACCCCTGGTTGAATCGCCTTAAAGGACACGTTTTATGAGTTATATTGCTGTACTGGATTTCGAAAATTTGGATAATGGCATCTTTTTGCATGCATTTGCAAAGGCTCTGGCCAGGCATAAACAACCCGGACTTGTGATTCATGGTGACAGCGAGTACACCAATCGAATTCTTCAAACAGGGGTGATGAGAGAGCAAGCTGCCCGACGTGCAATCAAAGATCTCAACCTGCGCCTGACCGCACTTTTTGCCGATGCCGGAGTGCCGGCGGTTGCAATGCATGGATTTCACAGAGATGCCGTGATGGTATCTGCAGAAAGAGATAAGGGAACTTCCTGGCAGGACATGATTACAATCCGGTCAGAACGGCTGACTCATCCACCCGGAACCGTACTACTCCTGTCATGTTTGGCTGGAGTCAGCGAAACGGACGGGGCATCAGAGGCTCTCTCATCAACCCGAACCACACAAATCCTTCCACTGCCGGAACTTGCTCGGGCGCTTATGCGTGAGCTCCATATCGAACAACTGATCCTATTTTCCCATGCAAAGGGTACCGATTTCATAAAACTGGAACTCCCCGAAACACTGTCCAAGAGCGAAGACCGATCATTCCTTGAAGAGCACATTTCCAGAGATTTTCTTGAATCGGATCTGCCTTTTCATCTGGCAACGCCGGAACGATTCGGCAGGGAGGAGCATCTTCATAAACTTCCGAGAGTACAGTGAGTCCTGAACATCAAGGCCTGAACATTACAAATGAAAACCAGCAAACAAATATTTGTATAATTAGAGTTGATTATCTAATTTCTTATCGTTTTGACTGGTAAGAAATGCGAAACGTGTTCGATTACCATACTTGTGTGATCAAACCAAACCGTCAAAACTATGTACTAAATCGGCTGATGAGCGAACTTTCAGGCTGTACAGAGCGAGCTTGCTTCCATTCATTTTTTGGATCGTTCACACAGTACATGGCCCACCGTTCCATGCATGACAGACTAGGTATTTTCATGCAAAGTACTTTCGACTACTTTCTTTGATCATTTGATACACATCAGATATCGCGAGTATGATCACAAGTACGAATAATAGCACAGCCTACAATTCAACCTATAATACAACCTACAACGCAAACGGAGATACAAATGAGTAAAATGAATGATTTAAAAGCACTGCTTGAAGAGCTGGAATCAGATATGGTGAAGTTCTACGAAAAAGGAAACAAAGCGGCCGGAACACGTGCCCGTAAAACGCTTCAGTCCGTAAAAAGCCTGGCGCAGGAGATCCGTGTTCACATTCAGGAGCAAAAAAACGCCTGATAAGAACGTTTGTCTGCACTTTGAATGGAAGAAAAAGAGTTACCAGTGGGTGGCTCTTTTTTTTTGGGTTGATGCTTGACTAAACAAGCCTCAACCTCTTATATTTGCCATCCTTGAATGTCACACTCCTCGGTAGCTCAGTGGCAGAGCAATCGGCTGTTAACCGATCGGTCGCTGGTTCGAATCCAGCCCGGGGAGCTAAATCTAAAGTATTCCAAAACCTCTTTTGCGATCTACTGCATGAGAGGTTTTTTTGTTTACTAAGGGTGGCATGTTTAGAGGGTGGCATATATACAGAGTTCAATCCCCCAACTCTTTCATGAGACTTTCCAGGTCTAACGGTTTTGTTACCAAATGGACCAAACCATTTTCAAGGTAGTGCCACTGCTCCTTTGGCCGGTCGCAATATAGTTCTACCCCGTTCTGATCAGGATCCTGTAAATAGATTGCCTCGGAAACCCCATGATCACTGGCCCCATGGATAGGATAGTTTCTTTCGGTTAAACGTTGAAGAATAATGGCAAGATCTTTTCGGGTTGGATACAATAAGGCATCACGGAACTGAAGCTGGTACATGTACACCCCGCTTGAAACCCCTGCTGCGCTCCAGGACACCGTGTGCTCACCGGCCATCAAGGCCTGGTCTACCAGCTCGGTCATCAGACGGCCGGTCATGTCGAAGATCCGCATTCGCACGTGTCCCGGTTCTGGTAGCGCAAACGAAATGGTTGTCGTCGGATTAAATGGGTTTGGATAGTTCTGATCCAGCCGGAAGACCTGAACCTGCTCGGGAATAGATTCGTCTATGGAGGTAAGCTCCCCATCCCGGGTCATGGTTATGGGATATGGCTCTAAGGCATCCACAGAAACTTATATGGAAATTTCTGGATGAACAACCACAACACCCCCACCCACATCATCCACATCCATCACAGGTATCTTAACCCATACCTGAAACAGAGACTGGCACAAACTTCTTCATCCGCACCCGCACACGTTCCCAATCCAACCCCCATTCTGCCACCCGAGCCGATCCCGTCTCCCGTCCGTAATCCTCCAAAATCAACCGCAACGACGTCCAATCCTCCTCCGTCAACCCATCCTCTGCCAGATACTCCCGATTGATTCGCTCTCCAGGATCCTCCGCCAAATACAACACACCCCCCGTCATCCCTGCTCCCACATTCTCCGACGTCTCCCCCAAAATTACCACCATTCCATTCGTCATATACTCACAGGCATGCAACCCGGTACCCTCCACCACCGCCGTCGCCCCGCTATTCCGCACCGCAAACCGATCCCCCGCCTGCCCATACACATACAACGTACCACCCGTCGCACCATACAAGGCACAATTGCCGATAATTGCATTCTCCTCCGGCCGATACAGCACTCCCTCGGGCGGAACAATCACCGTTTTCCCGCTATGCATCGACTTACACACCGAATCATTCGCCTCGCCCGTCAAACGCACCGATACATTCCCCGTCTGAAACACCGAAAAACTCTGCCCTGCACTCCCTCGAAACGCCAAATGTACGGGAACCTGTGCCCAATCCTTCCGAACGGCCAAAGCCCCATAGAGCGTTGCTCCTACAGAACGGTCCGTATTGGCCAGATCATACTCAGCCTTAAACTGCGATTCATTTTGTGCCTGAACATCTGCCATCGTCACTTCAAAGTCTTCCAGAATCCGTTGGTTTATCGGGTTGATGGGATGCGCGAGCGGGTCGAAAACTACCCCTGGGTGTGCGTCAATGTCCTCCGGACGTGAATGACTATCCTCCAAACTTGCATCAATGTCCTCCGGACGTTTGTAATCTTTCAGATGCACCGGCGCATCTAAAAAATGCCGAAGATCCAAGTTCAATGCCGCGATTCGATCCAGATGAGCATCATGAACCGCAAGCAAGCGCGTATCTCCGCACACCTCCCCCAGTGAACGGCGCCCGATCGAGGCCAAAGTTCTCCGTACATCTTCCGCCAGAAAAGTTAGCAGCTTTACAACATGATCTTTGGTGCCCTTATACTTCGCCTTAAACTTCGGATCATGGGTTGCAATCCCTCGCGGACAGGTATTTTTCTCGCAGATACGAGCCATAATACACCCCTCCGCAATCAGCAGAAGCTTCCCGAAATCAAACTCCTCTGCACCCAAGATCGATGCCACCACCAAATCACGGCCAGAGGACAACCCGCCATCGGTCCGTAAAATGACACGGCTTCGCAAACCATTCTCTGCCAGCGCCTGATGCGCCTCCACAAGTCCGATCTCCCACGGCAAACCGGCATGTTTCATCGACGAAAGCGATGCCGCTCCGGTACCACCTTCACCCCCCGAAATTTGAATGATATCGGCCCCTGCTTTCGCCACACCCACCGCAATCGTTCCGATATTCACCCCGGATACCAGTTTCACGCTCACTTTCCCGGCCGGATGCACCTGCTTCAGATCGTGGATCAGCTGCTTTAAATCTTCGATACTATAGATATCGTGCAGAGGAGGCGGAGAGATCAAATCAAACCCCGGCGTGGCAAAACGTGCCCGCGCAATCGCTTCATCCACTTTGATTCCCATCAACTGTCCACCTTCTCCCGGCTTTGCACCCTGACAGATCTTAATCTGAATTTCATCCCCGGTCACAAGATACTCCGCCGTCACACCAAACCGCCCCGAGGCGATCTGCTTTACTGAAGCCCCGATTCCGTCCGTAAAATAGTACGGGTTTTCACCCCCCTCGCCGGAATTACTTCGTCCGCCAATCTCCCTCATTGCAAGGAAAATATCCCGCTGTGCCTCTGCGCTAATCGCACCAAACGACATGGCTCCTGATCCAAACGTTTTCAGGATGCTACTCAGCGGAGCCACCTCCGACAACGCCACAGTTGTACCCTCGGGATCTTTCGGCACGAAAAGATGACGCAACGCCACCGGCTCACTCTCAGCGCCCAGTTTCAGGAAGGCATCAAACAAAGACATATCCGTAAGATCCAGTCCGCTCTCCCAAACCAGGTTGTGAATCAATTTAGAACGGGCCACTCCCATAGAGTGCTTCTCACCGGTTTTTCCTTTGGGGTGATCTTTGAACAGATAGCTTTTTGCAGGTACCCAGGGGGCAGACAAACTTTTTTCTTCACGCATTGATGCGAAATCGGCATCTGAGCCGTGATCCATCAGGGCTCCGTTCGTAGCAGGTACACCGGCTTTGCCACCGCCACCGGCATTGGCACCAGCACCGGCTTCGGCACCGCCACCGGCACGCTCGACTGCACTCGCGAAAGAATGCTCGACAGCCCGTTCCACAGCCCGCTCTGCAATCTGATCGAGCTCGAGTCCACCCACTGGGCTTTGGGTACCTGGGAAATACTCCTCCATCAGACCGGGCCCTAACCCAATTGCAGAAAACAACTTGGCACTCTGGTAGCTTCGAACCACCGAAATCCCCGACTTTGCCATCACTTTCAGCAACCCACTGTCGAGCGCACGCAAAAGATTTCTCTCGCGGGTGTCGGCATCCAGTGTAGCCAACGACCGGTGCTCCTCATAGCGTGCCGTATCCAGTGCCAGCCAGGGACACACTGCCTGTGCTCCAAATCCAATCAGTGCAGCAGCATGATGTGTACTCATCACCTCGCCAGTGTCCACCACCACTGCGGCATTGAGTTTTAGCCCCTCGTCATTCAGGGCATTCACAACCCGACGCAATGCAAGCAAACTTGGCAGAGGTACCGTTTCGGGTCCGGTATTCCTATCGCTAAGGATTAAAATCGTATGTCCAGCCCGTACCGCCCGGATCGCTTCCTCTCCTATGTGCTGAAGCCGCGCCCGAAAGCCAACAACTCCATGACTCCGTTGAAAGGTGGTTTCGATGCAGTGAGGGATAAGGCGCCCCGTTTTCGAATCCTTCGCACCAGAACCCGTCGCACCAGAACCCGTCGCACCAGAACCCGTCGCACCAAAACCCATCACACCAGAACCCATCACACCCG
>PZPG01000094.1 GCA_003045995.1 Bacteroidota bacterium | reverse complement strand
TTCGTGGTGATTGGTAAAAATATCGACCAGGAGAAGGGTTTTGGGTGCGGGCGACTCTGCGCTCGGCTTTGAGGGCGATTGTGTCGTGTCCTGATCACAAAGCGTGTCTAGGTAGTGTTGATAGAAGGGCGTTTTCGAAAAGGAGGGCAGAGGACGGCGGGGATCGACTCCCATCAACCCGGAAAAAACTTTTTTACCAACGGTAGAGTGGTTGATCGCATTGACGACCGGAGCAAGTTGCGCGGCCAAGCGGGAGGAGAATCCGGAAGCGGAGGGATAGAGTTTGTCGGGCTGTCCGAAAAATCGATCGGCGAGGGAGCGTCCGTTAGCCTGATGCCATCCATGGGTGAATTCGGCTTTCATTCGGGCCATATCCACGCTGGCTGGGCATTCACTTTTGCATGCTTTGCAGCTAAGGCAGAGATCGAGTGCTTCCTTCAGTTCCTGCGACTGAAATGCCTGGGTTCCTTCGCCCTCGAACAGCTGCCGGAAAAGGTTGGCGCGTCCGCGGGTGTTGTCTTTCTCCTCTAGTGTGGCGTGATAGGAGGGGCACATGGTTCCGCCGGAGGCTGCCAGTTTGCGACAAACGCCGGCCCCATTACATTGTGAAAGGGCGTTGTCGAATCCCTTTGTGTCTCGCCAGTGGAACGTGGTGGGAATGTTAGGCGCCTTGTATGCCGGAGAGTAGCGAAGGTTTTGCTCCATCGGGAGCGGATCCACAATTTTTCCTGGATTGAAAAGATTGTGCGGGTCCCAGATCTGCTTTACACGGCGCAAGACGGGGATCATGTCGCTGCCGAGAACCGTTTCGATGAAGGGAGCACGAACGCGGCCGTCACCATGTTCACCGGAGAGTGAACCGCGGTACTGTTTAACCAGTTCGGCGACCTCTCTGGCCACGGTTTTCATCCGCTGCACACCGCTTTCGGTGGTGGTGTCGAGGATGGGTCGTAGATGGAGCTCACCTACCGATGCGTGGGCGTAGAACACACAGGAGAGCCCGTGCCGGTCCAGAATTCGCTGAAAATCAGCAGCGTACGCCGGTAAGTCCTCCACCCGGACTGCTGTATCCTCTACAAATGAGGGGGAACGGCTTTCACTCCCAAGGCCCATCAGCAACCCGAGCCCTGCTTTCCGCAAGTCCCAGACCCGTTTCATGGCCGTGGGATCGGTAAGTATGGGGTGAGCGTAACCGAGGTCGGAAGATTTCAGATGGGTCGCCAGGGTTTCGGCACGATCTAATAACTCGTTGGGGTCCTCCCCTTCCATCTGGATGATGAGCAGACTTTTTGGATCGCCCTCCAGAAAAAACCGATTTCTTTTCTGTTCGATGTTACCTTTGGTGGCATCCAGAACATGGTAATCAAGAAGCTCTGCCGCGGAAATATCCCATCGAACCGCCTCCCGGGTGGCGATCAGCGCTTGTTGCAGATTTTCAAACTGCGGAATGAGTAGAATTTTTTCAGATGGTAGGGGCACTAGTTGCAGGGTGGCTTCCGCTGTCAGTGCCAGGGTCCCTTCGCTTCCACAGAGCAGGGCAGAAAGATTAAAGGGCGGCCCACCAGGTGTAAACGGCTCCATCTCTAGCAGCTTATCCAGTGCGTAGCCGGTGTTTCGGCGCAAAATTTCCGGATGTGGGTAGGTTTTCTGTATGAGATTTCGGTGCTCCTCGAGCAGATCGGTCATCCCCCGGTAGATGGCCCCCTCAAGCGTTCTCTCTTGCTTCTTTTGATGCAGTTCATTCGGGGTGATAGGGCCGAACGTTGCCTCGGAACCATCACTAAGGATGGCACGAACCTCGAGGGTGTGTTCTCTTGTGGTTTGATATTTGACAGAATAGGATCCGCTGGAGTTGTTGCCGATCATGCCGCCGATCATGCACCGGTTGGTGGTGGAGGTGTCCGGGCCAAATTGAAGTCGGTATTGGGCAGCTTCCCGATTTAGGGTATCGCGGATGACACCAGGCTGTACACGCGCCATTCCCCTGAATATCTGCGTCTCCCCCTGTGCTGTAGGCGACACTCTTCTGGATATCTGCGTCTCCCCTTCCGTTACAAACTCTTCACGTTTGCGATCTACAGATTCGATCGAAAGGATCTTCGTCATGTATCGTGAGACATCCACAACAACACCGCTGCCGGTTGTCTGCCCGGCGAGGCTGGTACCGGCACTGCGTGGAACGATCGAAAATCCTTCCCGGGCAGCCTTGCGGACCAGCTCTTTTAGATCCTCAGCCGACGAAGGAAAGCAAACTCCCTGAGGTAGCTCCTCGTAGATCGAAGCATCCGTTGCATAGAGCCGCCTCGTCAGGGTGTCGGTGTGGATCTGTAATGGTTTCACATCAAGCCGAAAGCACGTTGGAGACCTGCTCAGCAGCCTCCTTGAGCAGTACAGCGGAGATCACGTTCAGGTCACTATTGTCGATGATTACTTTGGCTTCTTCGGCGTTGGTTCCCTGTAGCCGAACGATGATGGGCACGTTTTCGACTTTTTTCGCGATTTCCGGATCTTTGATCGCCTCAATGACCCCGTTTGCAACCCGGTCGCAACGCACAATTCCCCCAAAAATGTTGATAAGAATCGCTTTTACATTGGGATCGTCGAGGATAATGCGAAAGCCATTTTTTACGGTTTCAACATTGGCTCCCCCGCCTACATCGAGGAAATTGGCTGGCTCTCCGCCCGAAAGTTTGATAATATCCATGGTGGCCATAGCCAGACCGGCACCGTTCACCATACAACCCACATTTCCATCGAGCTTGATGTAGTTGAGATCGTACTTTGAGGCCTCAAGTTCGATAGGGTTCTCCTCCGATTCGTCCCGAAGCTCACGGATCTCTTTATGGCGGTAGAGCGCATTGTCGTCGAACGTCATTTTGGCATCCAGCGCAACGATTTCGCCCTCAGGGGTGCGAACGAGCGGGTTGATCTCTACAAGATTTGCATCGGTTACCACGTAGCAATTGTACAGCGCGGAGATGAATTTTACGGCTTTTTTGAAAGAGTCGCCCTCCAGGCCTAGTGCAAAAGCAAGCCGGCGCGCCTGATTGGGCTGGATTCCCATACCCGGTTCGATCCACTCTTTGACGATCTTTTCCGGGGTTTCTTCGGCTACTTTTTCGATCTCGACGCCTCCTTCGGTGGAAACCATGATGACATTTTTGCTGTTACCGCGGTCGAGCAGGATACCCAGGTAGTATTCCTGCGCGATGTCTACTCCATCGGTGACGTAAATGGTGTTTACGGTTTGCCCCTCCTCACCGGTTTGAATGGTCACGAGCACATCGCCGAGAAGGGATGCTGCGGCTTCACGAACCTCCTCTACAGAGCGGCAGAGAATAACACCTTTCGCGTGGTTCTTTTTGGTTCGTCCCTTTCCGCGACCTCCGGCGTGAATCATTGCTTTTACAACAAAGAGGCTGGTTCCGTTTGCTTGCATTCTTTCTGCGATTCCGACGGCATCCTCCACACTCGTTGCGGCTTCTCCGTCCGGTACGGCCACGCCGTAGGTTTTCAGGATCTCTTTGGCTTGATACTCGTGAATGTTCATAACTCTTCGATTATTTCGATTATTTCGTGATTGCGCTACAGGTTTTCATGCGATTTCCCCGAAAAATCTCCCCGGCATTTTTCTTGCAGAAATATATCACAAACAGGAGCGATAAGAAAGACGGAAAAGGGAGCAAAAGATGGAAAAGAGAACAGGATTACAATCCTCGACGCAATCCGCGGTCGGTGAAGCGCCAGTCCGGAACTTCTGCCTCGGTGTCTCTTTCTGTCCAGGTGATCATCGTGTTTCGGTTCTCTCTCAAGTCAACCATGGTCATGCGAAATGGAGCAACGTAGATGTCGGTGATGGGGCGGAAGTCTTCGGCTTTTAGATGTTTCACAGGTTGAGGTTTCACAGGCTGATTTTTTTCAGGCTGATCTCTTTTAGGATCGGCAGGTGCATCGCTCTGTTCATCGAAGTAGAAAATCTCCCGAAGAGCGTAGGTTTCCCGGTCGATCATGAATTCAAGCGAGGTGTATTGATCGGAATCGGGTTTGGATGCATGGATGCGATAGTGATCGTCGTGGGTTTCGAGCCAGAGAAATTCGTATTCATCTGCATTTTGATCACCCAGATCCTCGTAGGTGAAGTCACTACCCATGAAGCGATCGCCTCGTTCTGCAGAAGTGATGGTTTGGATGCGTCCTACCGCAGGAAGGTACAATTTCTGAGTGCGTATCTCATCAACCCGAAGCGAAAGAAAAGCAGTACCGCGAACATTCGCGGGGTCGTCAAATACGGTGAGGCTTCGTTCTGTCTGCTCTCCAAAGCTACTCCACATGACCATTGAACGGTTTCGGGTTCGGCCTCGCGTATCTGTGATGACCATATTCATGCGTGCTTTTTCCCGGGTGATGCTGTTTTGACGACGCTCGAGTTCTTCAAAAATGGCGCGGGCGGCTTCGGGATCGGTGACGCGCTCTGGATCGGTGACGCGCTCTGGGTCGGTGATGAGCTCGGGATCGGTAATGCGCTCGGGATCGGCCATCTCTTCCAGGCGGGCAATATCTTTAGGAAGGATCTCTTGAAAGTGACTGGCCTTTGTGTTTGGTATTGAAGGTTTTTGCGATGTCGAAGCAGGCAGTGATTCTAGAGCGGAAAGTGGCAAGGCTGAAAAAAAGATGATCGTCAAAAGTGTGAATACCGGAAGCTTGAAATATGCAACCATAGTAAGGAATGACTTGATAGTTAAGGATGAATTCCATGAAATGGAAAAAACGAATGACAAGGGGAGATCGTTCGATCCGAGTTTTCTTTCCGTACTTCCACTTTTGCCGAAAAGGTTCGTATATTTTGAGTTCTCTATGTGAAATTGAGATAGTGCAAAAGGGCCCGTAGCTCAGTTGGTCAGAGCAGTCGACTCATAATCGATTGGTCGCAGGTTCAAGTCCTGCCGGGCCCACTTTTCCCTCT
>PZPG01000040.1:15745-19578 GCA_003045995.1 Bacteroidota bacterium | reverse complement strand
CCGGTAAACGGCACATCCACGGACCTGCTCGCCCGAAAAGCTCTATACTATAAAGCTGTTAATCACAAACTGGCCGGTCAATTCCCGCAAGCACTCGAAACCTTCCGCACGTTTGGCAGCCGGTTCCGGGACGGGGAGTTCCTGCGTCATGCCTACTTCGAATGGGCCGTAACTGCCTTCGAAGCTGGATTCTACGGAGAAGCGATCGAAGCCCTGCTCCCGTTGGCACGCCAGTACGAAACCATCGAAAACAGTGGCGAAATTCTCTCCTTTCTTGGCGAAGTGTACTATGCAAATCAGGAGTACTCCCGTGCGGTTGAAACGTTTGAGCTGGCCTCCTCCATCACTGATATCGAGGAGTCCGTAAAACGCCAGGCTAAATTCCAGATGGCGTGGCTCCGGTACAGCAATCAGTCCTATGAGCGAGCCAAAACCGACTTTGAAGCAGTTGCGCAGGAGTGGCCCGACAGCGATCTCGGCAGAGAAGCCCTCTTCTGGAGCGCCGACTCACGATATCGTCTGGAGGAATATGGACCTGCCTCTGTCCGTTACGAGCGCTTTATCCGGGAAAATCCGGAACACGAACTCACAGGTCCCGCGAAATACGCCCTCGGTTGGGCACATTTCATGATGGGTGAGTTCGATAAGGCAACGGCCCCGTTGATCGACTTTTTGGAGAATTACGAACCCCCATCTATCGCCCTCTATCCTTACGAAACAGACACTCAGCTGCGTATCGGTGATGCGTTTTATGCGCAGGGAAACTATCCCGAGGCGATCCGCTACTACCGAAAAGCGATCGGCGCAGAGCCGGGAGGCGACTACGCGATCTATCAGCTGGCCAACTCCTACTACCGTCAAAACCGAAACTTTGACGCCGTGACCCAGTTCCGGCGTATGATCCGGATCTACCCGTTCTCACGCCTCAGGGAGCAATCGCAGTACAACATCGCCTACATCTACCTCTCACAAGGGAACTACGATCAGGCGATCGAGGAGTTCCGCCGGGTGATTGAGCGCTACCCCGGCACCGAATGGGCTGCCCGGTCTCAGTATAACATCGGGGATGCGCATTACAATGCAGGCGATTACGCGGAGGCGATCGCTGCCTATCAGGTCGTCCTACAAGAGTACCCCAAAAGCCGGTATGTACTCGAAGCGGTGGATGGAATCCAGTATTCGCAACTTTCTGCCGGCGATGAAGATCAAAGCACCGACCTGCTCGAAGCATTCCTTAACGAAAATCCCACCTCGGAAACAGCCGACAGGCTTCGGTTCCGCCAAGCCGTCAACACCCTTCAAACCGGAAATTACGAAGCAGCTGTGCGCGAATTTCGTCAGTACCTGCGAATCACCAACAATCAGCAGATGATGCCCGAGGCCTACTTTAATATGGCAGATGCCTATCTCCGCCTGGGCAACAAAGATGCGGCAGCACTGGCCTACGAAACCATTGCCAGTGAGTATCCACAATCTGAACGTACGGCGCCATCTCTTGCAGAGCTTGGGTTGATAGAGCTCGGCCGCGGACGGCTCGAAGAGGCTGCGGATGTCTTCACCCGGCTTGCAGAACTGGACAGGCGATTCCATCAGGAGGCCTTCGTGGGCAGAGGAAATGCATTCCTTGGTCTTGGAAGGATGGAGGAGGCCGAGGCCGACTTTCGGCGCGTAACGGAACTTCAGGCAGGCAATGATGCGGCACGAATCGGACTCAGCCGGATCGCACTTCAACGCGACCAGCCGGAGGAAGCAATCGTTACCCTCGAAGAGATTGCCGCAGGAAACAGCACCGAACTGGGTGCAGAAGCACAGTATTTGTTAGGAGAATCGCAACGGACTCTGGGCAATCGGGAAGCAGCTCTCGAAGAGTACCGAAAAGTGATGGTACTGTTTGAAATTTACGATCGATGGGTCTCGATGGCCCGATACCGGATGGCAGAAATCTTCATCCGACAGGGTAAACGAACCGATGCACTCAACTTGCTCAGAGAGATCATCGAAACCTACCCGGGAACCGAGGGTGCAGAAAACGCCTCAGCTTTGCTCGAACGTACATAGCAATACCATCAAAGAAGGGTGCGACAAACAAGATTGCAACAGACAAGATTGTAATATATCCATGAAAAGTTATTCAGGCACAGGTCATACAGACGAGGGTCATTCAGGCACAAAGCAGCAAGAGACAGAAACCATTCAACCGGCTGTAATGCTTGCCGGTGAGATCCAGCTCCCCCCGGACAAGTCGATTTCGCATCGGGCCGCCCTCTTCTCCGCCATCACCGACCCAGCCGAAGGCGAACAAATCCTCGAAAACTACTCCCAAGCTGCCGATCCTCAATCCACGTTGTCCTGCCTCCGCCAGCTGGGTGTATCCATCCGAACCGAAGGCAACACCGTCTACATTCGCGGCGTTGGGAAAACCGGCTTCCGCCCACCCGCCGAACCCCTCGACTGTGGCAACTCCGGCACCACGATGCGCCTCCTCACCGGCCTCCTCGCAGCCTCCGGCACCCCCGCCACACTTATCGGCGACGAATCCCTTTCGGCCCGCCCCATGCGGCGCATCCTGGCGCCCCTTCGGTCCATGGGCTGCCATCTGACTGCAAGAGACGATCAGTTTGCGCCCATCCAGACTGCCCCGCACGATGGAATTCACGGTATCACCTATCCGCTTCCCGTTGCCAGTGCGCAGCTCAAATCCTGTCTTCTGCTTGCCGGGCTGTACGCCGACGAACCCACCACCATTCTTGAAGAACATCCGACCCGGGATCATACCGAGCGAAGTCTCCAGTTGCCCACAGAGCAACAGGACGGACTCACCCGAATCCAAAGTAGTCTCGCCACTCCTGTCCCTGCCCAGTCTGCCCGCATCCCCGGAGACTTCTCCGCGGCCGCGTTCTGGTTGGTTGCCGCGTCCGTATCGCCACAGAAAGTAGAAGATCCCACCTCCCTGATCCTGCCAAACACAGGGATCAACCCGAGCCGTACCGCACTCCTCAACCTTCTCCAGGACATGGGTGCCATCATTCACATCCAAAACCAACGACTATCTGGTCGGGAACCGGTCGCCGACCTGCATGTCCTTGGCGGAACCCTGTCTGCCATTTCACCCGATCCGTCTGTCATACCCAACTGCATCGACGAACTTCCTGTCCTCATGGTCGCCATGGCCTTCGCGCATGGACGTTCTGTCATCCGCGGTGCAGAGGAGCTTCGCCACAAAGAGACCGACCGCCTGGCCGCGATGGAGGAGGTACTTGCCCGTGCTGGCTGCACCTTCTCCATGTTCGATGACGGAATCGAAATTCATGGTGATCCAAACTTCCGCCCCTGCCCGGCGATCTACAACAGCTATGGTGATCATCGGATCGCGATGGCGGCAGCCGTCATGGCTCTTCGATCTACAGGCGAGTCTGGAGTCCAAGACCCCGGATGCACGGCAATCTCCTACCCCGACTTCTGGAAAGATCTTCGCCGGGTCTCTGTTCTGCATGACGCTTCAGGTAAGTAGGCTCATTCCCCGATCAAGCTCGATGCGGGACTAAGGCTGTCTTACGACTATTCCCGCCACCCAGCCATGCGCATCCCGCGCCAGTGCGCCCTCCCATCAACCCGAACCTACACCTTGCAACACCCCGCGCCATCCCCGCACCTTTTCTTCCTGTGACGAAACGATGTCCACCCCCTGCCAATCCGATATCGTTACCATCGAAAATATGTCATTACGTCAGAATGCAAATTGCTTTTCCGATTTGGCACTAAGGTTGCACCTGACTCTCGCGTCGCAAGCACAACAGCTCAAGACATCTGTGGGTCGACCCAATGGAGGATAA
>PZPG01000040.1:9327-15708 GCA_003045995.1 Bacteroidota bacterium | reverse complement strand
CTTTTAACAAACACTGATTTGAAAACACTGATTTAACAAATACTGCACGGAGTACTCAGGTACAAAAGAATTCTAACGTACAACAAGACTCGAACGTACAACAGGAATCTCACGTGCAACACATCACGAAAGTGCACAAAAACATAGGAGTGCACCAAAGTGTTGAAGAAAACTCAAAAGGCAACAAGAAATAAATATCAAACAGAATGGCAAAGATTATCGGTATTGACTTAGGGACAACAAACTCCTGTGTAGCGGTTATGGAGGGCAACGAACCCGTAGTAATTCAAAACGCAGAGGGTGGACGAACAACCCCGTCGGTTGTGGCATTCACGAAGGACGGAGAGAGACTGGTGGGAGCTCCCGCCAAACGACAAGCAATCACAAATCCGGGCAAGACGATCTCATCTATCAAGAGATTCATGGGCCGCATGTACAACGAGGTATCCGAGGAGAGCAAGCAGGCCAGCTATGAGGTCGCAAAAGGAGACGACGGAACCGCCCGGGTGAAAATTGACGACCGGCTTTATGCACCGCAAGAGATCTCCGCGATGGTTTTGCAGAAAATGAAGCAGACCGCCGAGGAGTATCTGGGCGAGAAAGTAACCGAAGCGGTGGTTACGGTGCCGGCGTATTTCAACGATGCGCAGCGAAAAGCAACGCAGGAAGCCGGGAAAATCGCAGGGCTGGAGATTAAGCGAATCATCAACGAACCAACGGCCGCATCCCTCGCCTACGGACTCGACAAAAAAGACACCGATCAGACGATTATTGTGTATGACTTGGGTGGCGGAACGTTTGACGTTTCTGTGCTCGAGCTCGGTGAAGGCGTTTTTGAGGTGAAATCCACCAGCGGGGATACACAACTTGGCGGGGACGACTTCGACCAGCGGCTCATCGACTTTTTTGCGGCGGAGTTTAAGCAGCAGGAAGGAATCGATCTCAAGAACGACCCGATGGCGCTCCAGCGACTGAAAGATGCAGCTGAGAAAGCCAAAATCGAGCTGTCCAGTTCGCAGAAAACCAACGTGAACCTGCCGTTTATCACCGCGACCGATACCGGGCCAAAGCACCTGAACATCGATCTCACCCGTTCGAAATTTGAGCAACTGGTAGATGATCTGGTCAAGAGAACCATCACCCCGTGTGAAATCGCGCTTAAAGAGGCTGGTTTGAGCAAAACGGAAGTGGATCAGGTGATTTTGGTGGGTGGATCGACCCGAATTCCGAAAATCCAGGAGACCGTGAAGGAGTTCTTCGGCAAAGATCCGAGCAAGGGTGTGAACCCGGATGAAGTGGTTGCTGTGGGCGCGGCGATCCAGGGTGGAGTTCTTTCCGGTGATGTGGAAGATGTGGTATTGCTGGATGTGACACCGCTGACGCTTGGCATCGAAACCTTAGGCGGGGTGATGACGAAGCTTATCGATTCCAATACGACCATCCCGACGAGCAAGAAAGAGGTGTTCTCTACGGCCGCTGATCAGCAAAGCAGTGTGGAAATTCACATTCTGCAGGGAGAGCGAACACGGGCGCAGGACAATCGCACACTGGGACGATTCCATTTGGATGGGATTCCACCAGCACCGCGAGGTATTCCGCAGATTGAGGTGACATTTGACATCGATGCGAATGGTGTGCTGAACGTGAGTGCGAAGGACAAGGGCACCGGGAAGGAGCAGAGTATCCGAATCGAGTCTTCCTCCGGACTGAGCGACGCTGAGATCGAGAAGATGAAGCAAGCCGCCGAAGAGCATGCGGAAGAGGACAAAAAAGTACGCGAGAAGATCGAGACGCTGAACAAAGCGGATTCGCTATTGTTCTCTACCAAGAAGCAGCTGGACGAGCACAAAGACAAGATCTCGGATGCAAACAAAGAGGCCATTCAGACGGCGCTTGACAAGCTCGAAACTCTTCACAAAGAGGAGAAGGTGGATGAGATTGATGCGGCGATCGAAGCGCTGAACCAGGCATGGGCGGCGGCATCGCAGGAGATCTATCAGGCGGCTGCGGCAGAGGAGCAGGCGGGTGGCGCAGGAGCTGGCGGTGCGAGTGGTGCCGGAGCTGGCGGTGCTTCAGGTGCCGGTGAGGAAGGAGACGATGCTGTGGATGCCGACTTCGAGGTTGTCGAGGACGACGACGAAGAGAAGAAGTAAGTGTCCTCTCCTACTGTTCTGGGCATCGAATCATCCTGTGACGAAACGGCCGTTGCGGTATTGCGCGACGGTCGTGTTTTGTCGAACGTGATTGCAACGCAGACGATCCACCGCAAATATGGTGGCGTAGTTCCGGAACTTGCATCCCGGGCGCATCACAAAACGATCACCGATACGGTGGATCAGGCGCTTCAGGATGCCGGACTCGGGCCGGACGAGATCGATGTAGTTGGAGTGGCGAACGGCCCCGGGCTGATGGGGTCGCTTCTGGTTGGGTTGAGTTTCGCCAAAGGGTTTTCGCTTGCTTATGGAAAGCCCCTCGTTGGTGTAAACCATCTCGACGCCCATATTTATGCCAACTTTATCGAGCATCAAGAGAGATATCCGGCGGTTGCTTTGATTGTTTCCGGAGGCCACACCCGCCTTGTACGGGTGGATGGCCCGTTCGACCACACGACGATGGGTGCGACCCGCGATGATGCGGCCGGTGAGGCGTTCGATAAGATCGGGAAGATGCTTGGGCTGGAGTATCCGGCTGGTCCGGAGATTGACCGGCTTTCTCAGGGAGGGGATCCGCAGTTCGCGCAATACCCCAGGGCTATGATTCGCGAGGGGCTGGATTTTAGTTTTTCGGGGTTGAAGACGAGCGTCCTGTACGATCTGAAAGATCGGCCTCCGGAGGAGGTCCGGGCGAGCCTGGCGGATTTGTGTGCGAGTGTTTCGGCGGCGATTGTGGATGTGCTTGTGGAGAAGGCGCGGAGGGCTGTGGGCGAGGCCGGGGTAGGGACGCTGCTGCTGTCGGGCGGAGTTTCCGCAAACTCCATGCTTCGAGCCCGAATGGCCACTATGGCGGAGGAGGAGGGTATCGAAATCCAGGTTCCATCGATGATCTACTGCACCGACAACGGTGCGATGATTGCCAAAACCGCCGAAATCCGCTATCGAGAAGGGTTAGTGGATGACTTGTCTCTGCAACCGTACGCATCCGCCGCCGATTAACATCATCTGCCCCAGCCAAAAACAAAAACGGGCCTCCTCAACCAATCCGGGCCTCCTTAACCAACTCTGTCCAGCACAGCCAACACCGTCCAGCATAACTAGCACCGTCCAGCGCAACCAGCATAACTAGCACCGTCCAGCGCAACCAGCTGCGACCAGCGCAATCAGCACCGACCACCCCAACCAGATCACCACACTACCGTTGCCGCCCGCCCATCTCTCGTGAGCCCTTAACCGCGAGCGCATCAACCCGCTCATTTTCTGTATGCCCCGAGTGGCCCTTTACTTTTACCCACTGGATCTCGTGCCGCTCCATCACACCAAGCATTTCTACCCAAAGGTCCTGATTTTCCACCGGCTTTTTGTCGGCTTTCCTCCACCCACGTCGTTTCCAGTTTTCCACCCAATGCTGCGTAAATGCATTCATAATGAGGGCACTGTCGGTGTGAATGGTTACACTGCACGGAACTCGTAACGCTCGCAACCCCTCGATCACAGCTCGCATCTCCATCCGGTTGTTGGTGCTTTGCGGCTCCCCGCCATAGAGTTCTTTTTCGTTGCCGTTCCAGACAAGCAGAGCGCCCCATCCCCCCGGCCCGGGATTCCCACTGCAAGCCCCGTCTGTATAGAGATTTACGTTCTTTCTGAGTTCGTCCGTCATCCCATCCTCCTCACTCGACTTCATACAAGCCCGTAAAGCGTTGTTTAAACGTTCTTGCCGCCTCCCGAACCCCATCTTCCCAATCCTCCCGATCCCCGCCCGCATAGATCACCGAACGCGAAGAGTGGATAATGGGGGTTCCTTTGTGATGTTTGAGCAGGGCCGCCACATCCTCCACATCACCACCCTGAACCCCAACCCCTGGAATCAGCAACGTCGCGCGAGGAAATTTCTTCAATACAGATACAGCCAAATCGGACTGCGTAGCACCAATCACGAGTCCAATTTCGGTGTTCACAATGGAATCGATTTTTTCCAACTCCTCTGCGATATACTCGCTCAGCGAAAGGCGCCCTTGAAACCGCCGCTGCAGGAAATCGGCCGATCCTGTGTTGGATGTGAGAGCCAGCGCAAACACGGCTTTGGAGTCGTCGTCAAGAAAGGGCTTCATTGTGTCCAACCCCATGATGATGTTAAGTGTGATTGCGTCGACATCAAGCCGGTCAAAAAACGCCTCTTTGTATTTCTCGGCTGTACTTCCGATGTCGCCTCGCTTGGCATCCGCGATCAGTACGGGATTGCCTTCGGCTTGGCGAACTTCCTTCACAACCTGCTCCATCACCCTCCATCCTTCAGATCCAAGAGCCTCAAAAAAGGCCACGTTGATTTTAAAAACCGCTGCATACGGATTTGCAGCACGGATCACACCCTGGCAAAAGTGCAGAATCTTCTCTTCGTCGGGGAGGTTCATCTGCCGAACCGGAGCAGGAAGTTTCTGGAGGTCTGGATCCAGGCCAACACTTAGCACAGAGCCGGTTTCGAGAATGGCGCGTTGAAGTTTGTTCTGAAAGGTCATATTCTAACTTTCGTGTTTTCCTGATATCATGTTTCTTGGTTTCCTGTCGGGCGACTCACGGTTTCGGGGCTGAAAATACAAATCATTTGACAGAGTAACTTTAGAAATTCTTGTATGAAAGAAGCCGGCATCCCTTGGTATGAGGAGTGGTTTGATACGAAACTGTACGAAAAATTATACGCAGGCAGGGATCTGCGTGAGGCACAGCAGCTGGTAGATCTCATCGTAGAGAAAGCACCTGCGGAGGGCTATCCGTCGCTACTGGACCTGGGGTGCGGCCGAGGCCGGCATTCCCTCATTCTTGCTAAGCGCGGCTACAACGTTACCGGAGTAGATCTGTCGGCCCGTGCGCTCGAAGTTGCAAGAGAGCAAGCCGTTGCACAGGGGTTAGAGCACATTCGCTTTCTGCGCCAGGATATGCGTGAACCGCTCGATCACACTTTCGACCTGATTCTCAATCTTTTCACCTCTTTTGGCTACTTCCTGGAGGAGCGCGAAAACGACAAGGTGTTCGCAGCCGTTCGTTCGATGCTGCGCGACAACGGTCTCTTTTTCATCGATTACCTGAACGAAACCTGGGTTCGCAATACACTCGTGCCAGAGGAGGAGGGTCAACTCGACGGCCTGGAATACGCAGTGAAGCGCTTCATCGAAGACGATCGTGTCCACAAAGAGATCCATTTTCAGGAGCACGGATCTAGCAAGCGTCGTGTGTACTTCGAGCGTGTGAACCTCTATCCGCTGGAGTGGTTTGTACGAAAACTGGAAGCACACGATCTTGGCTTACTAGACGTATGGGGCGATTACGACGGATCAGAATTCTCGCCAGACCAGTCGCCACGCCTCATTTTATTCTGCCGAAAAGGACTAGACTAATCCCGCACCTGAGATCCTTCACCCGGCATCTTGCTCCCGGCATCATTCCTACAAAACCGTTTCCGGGAACACCTCTTCGATCCCGTGCGGAGGTTGGCTCAAGGCCCAGGTTTCAAAATAAAACTTCCGTTCCGACGTGATGCGCTTGCCGTTCATACTAAAGAACCGGAAATTATCCGACACCAGTGGCTTCAGCGCCGTAAAAAACTCCCGGTAGAGATTCTTCTTGCTAAACAGGTGCAGATCAAATCCGTCATGAGCCGTTTCTTTATAGAGCACCAGTTGGTTTTCTTCAAGGGTTGATGCGATTGCTTCCTTCTTGTGTCCGGCATTTTCGGCTTGCCCGACAGACAGCTGCTGAAGTAGTTGGTTGAGGTCTTGCTCCCAGCCGAGATCGTGCACCCCGTCAAGATTCTGCGCCCGGCTAGCACCCTGCATCCGGCCGTCATCCTGCGTTGGTTCATCATCCCGCCTCACAGGCTTCAGCAATATTGCGCTACCAATCGGTTCTTTGTGAATCATCTCCGAAAGCGTGCCGCGGGACTGAGTCGCAAACGGTGTGTAAGCCGAAAGACTCCATTCAATGGCAGAGATCACATCATCCGCATGGTCAAGGCAGCTGAGACCAAATCGAGGCTGCCCCGGATACGTCGCCACCGGATTCGCCGCCAGAACTGTTCCTGAGAAATAAAACTTGGAGTAGGTCGGGTCCGGTTTGAGGAACGCTTCAAGGCTATTGGAAGTCTCCTGCGTATCCCTGTCTACGTGACGACCCCGAAGCTGGTCCAGCCGGATGTCGTGCTGAAAAATGAGTTTAAATAGATCCATGGAATCGG
>PZPG01000040.1:1702-9252 GCA_003045995.1 Bacteroidota bacterium | reverse complement strand
TCCAGGTATACTTTGATCCTGTTTTACACAAAATAAAAAACCCCGGAAGAAACGTGTTCCGCCGGGGTTTGAGTGCCATGCTGGCCTCCAAAAAGTGCCATTAGATCATGGTGGCGATCACAAGGGCAACTACGGCCATCAACTTAATAAGAATGTTGAGAGACGGACCGGAGGTATCTTTGAATGGATCACCTACGGTGTCACCCACAACGGCAGCCTTGTGTGGCTCGGATCCCTTGCCATACTTCACACCGTTGATCTCAACGCCCTCTTCAATCATTTTCTTGGCATTGTCCCAGGCACCACCTGCGTTGGATTGGAATAGTGCAAGAAGCACACCGGATGCCGTAACACCAGCCAACAGACCGCCCAGCATTTCGGGGCCACCGAAGAACCCAAACAGTACAGGAACGATCACTGCAAGCAGACCCGGTGCCACCATCTCACGAATGGAAGCGGTGGTAGAGATCTCCACACACTTTGCGTATTCTGCTTTGCCGTCTGCTGCTTCAAATATTTTTTGATCGGCGGCACTCCATTCGCTCATCTCTTTGCCCTCATTTTTAGCCATTACTTTCAGGGCTGCGGTCAACTCTGGAATGGCTTTGAACTGACGGCGAACTTCTTCAATCATGCTCATCGCAGCACGACCCACTGCCTGCATTGACAGGGCAGAGAACAGGAACGGCAACATTGCGCCCACAAAAAGGGAAGCCATCACCTTGGGTGCAGTAATATCAATACCAGCCAGGATCGCTTCCGGGTTAGCCGTGTTGTAGGAGGTGATGAATGCAGCAAACAGGGCCAGCGCAGTAAGAGCGGCAGACCCAATGGCGAATCCTTTACCAATGGCAGCGGTTGTGTTTCCAACGGCGTCGAGTTTGTCGGTTCTCTGACGTACTTCCGGCGGAAGTTCAGACATCTCAGCAATCCCTCCCGCATTATCGGAGATCGGTCCGTAGGCATCAACAGCCAGCTGAATCCCGGTGTTTGACAACATTCCAACGGCTGCAATCGCAATGCCGTAAAGGCCGGCAAAATGATACGCACCTAGAATTGCGATTGCGATAATAATGATCGGAATCGCCGTAGAGATCATCCCGACCCCTACACCAGCAATAATATTTGTGGCAGATCCAGTCACGGACTGTTTTACAATACTCCAGACTGGTTTGGTTCCGGTTCCTGTGTAGTATTCCGTAATCAACCCAATCAGTAGACCGGCAGCCAGACCAAAAATAGTGGCCCAGAACACACCCATTGCAGTGATGGTTTGTCCGTCAAACTCCCAGGACTCGGGAAGTACCCAGCGAATGAGGATGAAGGAAGCAACCAGCATAATCAATGCAGACAAAAACTCTCCGGTGTTGAGTGCTTTCTGTGGATTTCCGCCCTCTTTTACGCGAACAAAAAAGGTACCGATGATGGAAGAGATAATTCCAAAGCCTGCCAGCAACATCGGCAGAATTACTGCATTCAGTCCACCAAATGCATTGCTGGTTTCAAACCCGGACAGTCCCATGAAAGCGGCGCCCAAAACCATTGTACCAATGATCGATCCTACATAGGACTCAAACAGGTCGGCACCCATACCGGCTACGTCACCCACGTTGTCCCCAACGTTATCCGCGATTGTGGCCGGATTCAAGGGATGATCTTCCGGAATTCCGGCTTCCACTTTCCCTACAAGGTCAGCACCCACATCGGCTGCCTTGGTGTAGATTCCTCCACCAACCCGTGCAAACAGAGCAATCGAGGAGGCACCAAATGAAAAACTTGTAATCACGGTAAGTACTTGCTGGACGTTTTCGGGTGTTTCCAGCCCAAACAAGCCGCTGTAAAGCAGGAACAAAAGACCAATTCCCAGGACACCCAAGCCAACTACGCCCATTCCCATAACGGATCCACCGTTAAATGCTACGTTCAGTCCAGCTCCCAGACTTGTTCGTGCTGCATGTGTTGTTCGCACATTGGCTTTGGTTGCCACCCGCATTCCGATAAACCCAGCAAGTGCAGAACAAAATGCACCCACCACAAAGGAGAGGGCAATCAGTGGGGATGAATTCTCCTGAACAGACCCCTGAATCCCGAGCAGAACGGCCACAAAAAGGACGAACAGACTCAGAACGCGGTATTCCGCTTTCAAAAAGGCCATCGCACCTTCCGCAATACTCTGGCTGATGCGCTTCATTTTGTCGGTGCCGATCTCTTGTCGGGCAACCCAATTCGATTTAATATAGGTAAACATCAGTGCGATAAGCCCCGCAATGGGTACAATGTAGATGAGTGTTTGTAGCATAGATCAGTTTATTTGTTTGTGTTAGCAGTTTGGTTTTTTTTGTTGAAATCGTTCATGGCAAAGCGGATTCCCTTATGCATAAACAGCAAAATGCCATTGACGGCTTTTTCGACGGCTAAATCTACGGATATTCTCTCATCTTCCCGAAACGGAGATAGCACATAATCTACCTGCCTGCCTTTTGGGAAATCATTCCCAACTCCAAGTCGCAGGCGAGGAAATGCGCGTGTACCCAATCGGTCGATAATGTCCTGTACACCGTTATGTCCACCAGCGCTCCCATCCGTTCGGAATTTGAGGGTACCCAGTGGAAGATGAATATCATCATAACAAACCAGGCAGTTTTCGGCCGACTCCCTGTGCACCGCAAGTGCCTTCCCAACGGCTGTACCACTTCGGTTCATGTAAGTGGTCGGTTTGATGATGACAAAGGCATGCCCACGAAACGCTCCGGATGCTTCCAGGTATTCACCCCGACCCTCCCCGAAAGATATGCCAAGTTTCTCAGCGAGTGCGTCCGCTACTTCAAAACCGGCATTATGACGCGTTCCGTGGTAGGTATTTCCAATGTTGCCTAATCCTGCGATTAAGGTCATAAGATCCAGATAAAAAGATCAAGGGATACCTTATTCTGCTGCTTCTGCTGCATCCGCTGTTTCTTCGGAAGCTTCTCCCTCTTCAGCTCCTACCAATTCCTCTTCATCTTCAGCACTTGAGAACGCAGAGCCTGATTTCGGAGGTGCGATCGTAACAATGGTTCGGGATGGATCATCAAGGATCTCGATGCCCTCTGCGTCCAGATCTCCCACACTCAGGGACTGGTTTACGCCAAGAGCCGTGATATCGATCTCAAATTGCGCAGGAATATTTTCTGGCAACACACGGACCATGATTCTGCGAACCGGTTGAAAAACACGTCCACCGCTTTCCCGCACACCTTTAGCAGTTCCAACCAAAACCACAGGGATGTTCAAGGAAAGGGCGATATCATCCTCGAGTTTGTAAAAGTCTGCATGAACCGGCCGGTCGGTAACCGGATGAAACTCAACTCGCTTGAGCAGGGTGTCATATTCTTTTCCGTCCAACTCCAGTTTCTGCAGTTTGGTCTGGGGGATCGACAGAATTTTTTCGAGATCAATCTCGGCGACGGAAAAGTGGAGGTTTTCTTCCACCCGTGGGCCGTAAAGAACAGCCGGCACACGCTTCTCATCTCTCAGTGTATCGGAGTTTTTCTTTCCAAGGTCTCTCGGTTCTGCTTTTAGTTCATATTTTGTTGGTTTCATAACGTGTTTTTCCTTTGTTTAATCGTCAAAAAGGGCACTGATCGTGTCGTTGGTATGGATACGCCGAATAGCATCAGCAAATATCTCGGCTACGCTCAATACTTTGATTTTAGGGGATGGTTTCCGGAGTGGCACAGTATCTGTGACAAGTAGTTCCGAAATGGGTGAATCTTCGATACGTTGGTACGCAGGTCCTGACAAAATGGGGTGCGTTGACGCTGCGAAAATTTCCACGGCTCCTCTGTCCATGAGTGCAACGGCCGCATTGGTCATTGTTCCTGCTGTGTCGATGAGATCATCAATGATCAGGACATTTTTCCCATTCACTTCACCGATGATGTTCATCACTTCCGCTTCGTTCTGTTTTGGACGTCGTTTATCAATAAACGCCAATGTTGCCCCGAGCCGCTTGGCATACGAACGCGCCATCTTCAAACTGCCGACATCCGGAGCAACCACAACCAAATTTTCAATCTGCTGTTTCCGATAGTGATCGATAAACACTTTGCTAGCGTACAAATGATCCAGAGGAATATCAAAAAACCCCTGGATCTGCGATGCGTGGAGATCCATGGTCAGGATTCTGTCAGCACCGGACTGCACCAAAATGTTTGCAATCAGTTTGGATCCAATAGAGACCCTTGGTTGATCTTTCCGATCCTGCCGTGCGTATCCAAAATAGGGAATCACAGCAGTCACCCGCTTTACGGAAGCTCGCTTGGCGGCATCCAAAAGCAGCAAAAGTTCAATGATGTTGTCTCCTGGCGGCGGAGTGGACTGAATAATAAAAAGGTCCTCCCCGCGAATGCTCTGTTCATACTTCACATACAACTCACCGTCTGAAAATGATTTGATCGTGACATTTCCAAGGGATGTACCATAATTCTCGGCAATAGCTCTTGAAAGTGCAAGATTGCTTCGGCCAGCAAATATTGCGAGTGGCGTTTCCAAAGGTTGGTGTGTTCTAACGTATGCGATTAAAAAAAGGATGACGTCTCTGCCATCCTTTTTAGTGTTGCCCGGGGAGGATTCGAACCCCCACTGACTGGACCAAAACCAGCTGTCCTGCCATTAGACGACCGGGCAATCAAAAATAATTTACAGAAACCAAAGATAGAGAGTCCTGTGAAATCAGTCAAGGAAGAAATGCTTCAGAAAATTGTCTGCAAATTCCTGTATCTTTCTTTCAAATAGACGCGTCAAAAACTCTTCCGAAACGATCTCTTCGTATGGTACTGATGTCGGAAAAACGTATTGCCCGATCTCTGCATCGGATGGCTTTTGAAATCCTCGAATATGCCGGGGATCATGACGTTATGCTAATCGGGATTAATGTACGCGGTTATGCAGTTGCCAATTTGCTAAATGAGTTTCTGATGAAGGTACATCCCGGAAAGACGAAACTTATCCAGATGGATGCAGAGGAGCAAGTATCACGGGACCAGCAGGTCACTGTTTGCGAGCCGGGTACGGTACTCGTATTTGTGGATGATGTGATTTTTTCCGGACTTACCCTGCACCGTGCGATGCTCCGATTCCCCAACCTGGAAGATGCTCAGAATGTTCTGGTAGCTGCACTGATCGATCGGGGGCACAGAAGACTTCCTATTCGGGCAGATATCACAGGCATGCATGTGCCGACGAAATTTGACGAGCATATCCGGCTTCGGTTGCAAAATCATAAACCCTACGAGGTTGAATTGTTGCCTTGGCCAACAAATATGTAAATGCAAGCAACAATCAAGACTAAACGTATATGTTTCGAACGTTCCTACCATGGCTGATTTTATATTTTCTGTCCGTTTTTGCCATGGCTTCGATTCCGGCTGAACCCCTGTCTGCAGCCTCCTTGTTCACAACCTCTTCTTCCACATCCTCTCCTTCCACATCTTCTCCTTCCGTAGCCTCTCTGTCTGCAGACCCCCCGTCCACTGGTGACGCGGGGGAAACGGCTTCAACTCAAGGTTGGCTGTTGGAGTGGGACTTGGGATTTAACGGTTCTCAGGCATCCTATTCGAACTGGGCACAAGGGGGGAGCAACAACATTGCAGTAACTGGATCCTCTCTGTTTAAAGCGACCTACAAACAGAACAAATTTACATTCGATACATCATTAAACACCCGTTTTGGTCAGGCCAAAATTGACGGCGACGGAGTTCGAAAAACGGACGACAAGTTAGAGTTTCGGAACCGTCTTTCGTATGAATTGCGTCACAATCACCTGGATATCAACCTATTTGGAAGTATCAATTTCCGGACACAGTTTGACCGAGGATTCGACTACGATAAGGGGCCTGGCGGAATGGATCTTTATATTTCAAATTTCATGGCACCCGGATATCTGACGGAAAATATCGGTCTTTCCTTTGTGCCGGCCAAAGACCTTGCACTCGAAATCGGGATGGCACTGCAGCAAACCTTTATTACAAAAGAGGAACTCCGTGCCAGTTACAAATTCGATCCGGATGAGAGTGTGCGAAACGAGGGTGGTGTTACGCTGGCGGCAACCTATGTAATGAGGATTGCTGAAAATCTATCTTTAAACACATCACTGGAAACGTTTACGGGCGTTAGTAAATCTATAAAAAGCACCGATTTTATCTTCAGGAATCAGATCACCGGCCGGATTAACAGTTTCATGAATGCGGGTCTTCGGTTTGATGTGGCCTACGATGATGATTTTTCGGAAGACCTTCAGGTCGCACAGGTACTTACGGTTGGAGTCTCCTTCTCACTCTTTTGATCTCCGGACGGCTGTTCATCTGTTCGCTGACTGCTCTACGGTGGGACTGCAATAGCAACTGCATTTTTATAGTACCGGACTCGCCCAGCGGCACGGTTGTACGCTTCGGTGTGAATGATATACAACCCGGCTCGTGCTTTTAATCCATAGTCATCAAAACCGTTCCAGTACACAGACCCGATGCTCCCAGCTGCCAGATCTTCGGTCACGGTTCGAACCCTGCGTCCCTGCTCATCGTACACCCGGATCCGAAGAAGATAGTCTGTCTCCGGCAGTTGGTATGAGATCGTGAGGAGGTCGTCTCTTCCATCCCCATCCGGCGAAAAAACCTGTGGCGTTAGTTGTACACCATGGCTAACAGCATTGCTTGGTTGCATCGCCTGAAGGCTGTTTTCCTCTCCGGGGGTTCCGCCGGTTACGCCACCGGAGGTACCCCAGTTCCAGCCGGCATTGGTCTCGGCAAAGGCATCCAATCGCTCCAGGGATCTGCCTTTTGTCTGTCTCACATTGGGATTATGCCAGGAACTCGAATAGGTCAGGCTGTCCATCCGCACTCGTCCCCGACCATAAAGTCGAATCGTTTTACCGGTGGATATTAAACCCAAGGTAGAACGTTCGATTCGGGCTGAATGCCGTTCCGTGTCCGGATGACGCAGATATGCCCGTGCAAAGAGTGACTCTCCAAACGGCACTTCATCCACCTCCGGATAGATCACAAAATATCCGTAGGCAGGAACCCACCGGTCTTCATCCCCAACAGGGTAGAGGGTCTTCTCAACTCCATTTTCGTCCGGGAGATCCCGGAGTTGCAGACCACTCATCTGCAGGGCATATCCGCGTGTATTTTTTAGTTCTATGTATTCGGTTTGATCCGGCTTTCCGTCGAATGCATCGGTAAGAGGATCGGCCATCAGCTCATGAATAACCAGATCTCCGGGTCCTGCAGGCTGAGCCACAGGGATAAGAAACTCACCAAGACGATTTCCCGCAACATCCTCAATCTGTCGTACTCGGATGCGATGATTATAGGCGGGTTTCACCTCTGATGAATAGACTCGGAGATGTCGACCGTTATTTAACTCCCATTGACCTGCAGGAATAAGGACGCCATCGAGCTCCATAGTTGTGTTCTCGGAAGCTTGAACAAACTCATCAAACCGGATTTCAATGCCACTACTAGTTGTATTGATAGTTGTACTGATAGATGTACTTAAAAATGTGGTTG
>PZPG01000040.1:0-1624 GCA_003045995.1 Bacteroidota bacterium | reverse complement strand
GTTGGGTGGATGCAGGCTTGGCCAGAACCTCTGCGATCAAGGGCTTTGGAGGATCCAGGTCTTCCTGGTATACGGAATTTTGCACTCCAGGGGTGCCTGCCCGGGAGGCTTCGGAGGGTCTCCATTTGGATTGGTCGGCTGAAGCTGTATTCGGATCTGTTTTTTCGAGGGCTACCCCGTCACCACCCCACAGAGAGGGAACATATTGCAGGGAGTCAACTACCGATCCGGCATCATTTCGGAGTACGATTATACCCGGAGTGGTTAATGGCAAACCGGGAAACTGTTCCGCTTCCCAGTAAGGCTGAACACCAAAGATTGGATAGAACACGGAAACACCTTGTGTGATTACTGCAAAGTCTCCCGGTTGTAGTATCAGATCGGTTTCCGACTGAAAGATCAGTCCATTCAGCGTCCAGTTTTTCAGATTCAGGAGTTTACCGGATCGGTTTAGTAGTTCGATGTAGGCCGGACGTGGGTAGGTTTCCGTTCTCCATACCGCCGGCACCCGATAGAAAAATTCATTGATCACAACATCTCTTGAAGTTGCCTCATCTAATACCCAACCGGACACAGTCGGATTCGTTAACAGAAAGCCGTCTTTGTCTGTCCAACCGGTAAAGCGGATCTGTGATTCACCTGCCGGCAGTGGTGTGGACGGCACAAACCGCCACAGGAGAGAATCGTTATCGGAAACGGAAATGAGCAGATCCTCCGAGCTGTTTATCTCAACCCTTGTTCCCGGTAACGTTGCAGGGTCTTTCGGTGGTACTGTAAACCGAACGTCTACGAATTCTCGCCGGAAATCGGCACTCTGAATTTGAAAAGGGTTCGATACATTAAATGAAATCAACCCATTTTCAACGGAATCACCCAATGCAGACATCAATCCCTGCACCTGTAATTGATGTTCGCCATCACTCAGGGGCTCATCGAATGCTAGCCGAAGCAGGTTTTGGCCTTCCTCTTCACCAATTGATTCTACAGACAAGGGTTGCTTCGCATCATCGAGTAAAAACATAGAAGGCCGTGCGTTTGCAACATCCGGCGGATAACTAAATTCCACCAGAAGCCGGAACGATCCCTCCGCCTGAACCGCCACCGGCTGAAATGGCTGGAGATTCCGAATCACAAACTCATCAAACCGAAACGCTGAACGATTCCCGGATGTAAATCTCAAAAACAGCCCTGTGAAGCCAGACTGAACATGAGTTTGATCGTTTACCGGACCCGATCGTGCGGAAATCCCAAGCGTGAGATCTTCCTCATCGAGCCACCAGTCTCCCTCCGGGGATCGCGTTGCAGTTAGCTGGTACCAGTGACCCTGTTCCACCGCAAGCTCCCCGGTTAATACTACTGCTTGATTCCCTGCATCGAACCGAACCAGTCGGAATCGTTTCTCCTCGCCATTTTCTCCCGTTCGAATTGCGTACCCGTTCCAGGCACTTCCATCCAGGTAATTGAAGTCTGGGCGGTCGGAGAGGAGTACCAAAAATGCACGGTTTACATTAGATGCCTGAAATCCGGGTTGGTACTGCCAGCTCCATGACCCGAATACGGTTTGGTCTGGGGTCGATAATAGTGCTTTGGAGGCACCTTCGGGCGCTTGTAGTTGCAAAAATGT
>PZPG01000093.1 GCA_003045995.1 Bacteroidota bacterium | reverse complement strand
CAGCACCAGTAGCAACACCAATAGCACCACTAGTAACACCAACAGCACCAGTAGCGACAACAGTAACAACAACATAAATAGCACCCTGCTCGCTGGCGAATGGATCCTCGAAGATGCATCAAACCGCGACTGGGAAGATATGGCCACCGGACCCGGACCGGAGGAAGGTGTTCACTACTTGTATGTCGGAGAGATTGGCGACAACCAGGCGCAATATGACTTTAAAATTATTTACCGCTTTCCGGAACCCAACATTTCCACCAACTCTACCACATCCACCATCCCCTCCCAACAGGTCGACCGAATCCTTTTCCGCTACCCCAACGACGTACAAATGGATGCCGAAGCCCTCCTCGTCGATCCTCTCACAACCGACATTTACATCATCACCAAACGCGAAGAGCCTGTCACGGTTTATCGACTCGCCTGGCCACATAGCACCGATGCACCAATGACTGCCGACAAAGTTGCCACCCTACCTTTCACACAAGTCACCGCTGGCGCCATCTCCCCCAACGGCCTCCAAATCCTGCTAAAAACCTACGAAACCATCTTTCTATGGACGCGCAATCCCGAAGAATCCATCGTCGATGCCCTGATGCGCCCACCGGCCCGCATTCCCTACACGCCGGAACCCCAGGGTGAGGCAATTGTGTTCGGATCAGACGGACAACGCTTCTTCACCCTAAGCGAAGAGCGCAACAACATCAAACCGAAACTCTACGAATACCGCAAAAGAGAGCTGTGACCCACCCGCAATCGACCAACCTACCTCAATCCGTCAACTTCCACACAACCCACCAACCCAATGGCAACCTCCGAACTCAACGCCAAAAATTTTATCCGGATCTCCCTCATCAACTGGTCCCTGGCGGTGCCATTCCTCCTGCTCTTCTCCTGGCCGTACTACTTTTTCGCCCGCCTCATGGAATTTCACACCCTCATCGTCTTGCCCGGAGCACTCCTATTCGGCATGCCGTTCATGATCACCCTTCTGCACGGTCACGTCACCCTTGCCCTAGGCGCAGCCCACCGCGACCGTTACTACGAATTTCTTACCTCCTTCCCCTTCACCTACGGGCTACTCTTCCATCCCATTATTATCCGCACACGTTTCCGTCTCACCGTCCTAAGTGCATCAGTAGCTCTCTTCCTATTTGGTGTAGCCATGGGTTGATGCGTACTGGCACCCCGCCCCGCACATTCGCTTGCCCTCACAAGCATAGAACTACAATACGACAACCCGATCCCGTCAGGTCACGTACGGTATAGTCTAACAGGCTTCGCCCGCCGCAAGGGCAATCTAACAAGCCTCACCCACCGCAAGGGAAATCCAACAGGCCTCACCTAACATAAGGAAAGGGTACCCTAACAGGCTTCGCCCTCCACAATCACCGGCACAATCGACGGATCTAGCAACGTCGACACATCCCCTAGCTGGTCGTGCTCCTTCGCCGCCACCTTCCGCAAAATCCGCCGCATAATCTTCCCGGAACGCGTTTTCGGAAGCCCCGGCACCACCTGAATCAGATCCGGCTTTGCAATCGGCCCAATCATCTTGTTCACCACCTGATGCACCTCCGCCTTAAACGCTTTCAGATCCGCGGGCGCATGCTCACAAATCAAATACGCGTAGATCCCCTGCCCTTTGATATCATGCGGATACCCCACCACCGCCGACTCCACAATATTCGGATGCTCGTTAATCGCATTCTCAATCTCCGCCGTACCCAGCCGATGCCCCGAAACATTCAGCACATCATCCACCCGACCGGTAATCCGATAATACCCGTCCTGATCCCGCCGGCACCCATCCCCCGTAAAGTAGTACCCCTTGTACGCACTCATGTACGTCTGCAGATACCGCTCATGATCCCCCCACACTGTCCGCGCCATGCCCGGCCACGGATGGCTGATGCACAAATTCCCGCTCACCCCGTTCCCCTGGATCTCATCGCCATTCTCATCCATCAACACGGGAAAAATCCCTGGCAACGGCAGCGTCGCAAACCCTGGCTTCGTCGGCGTCACCCCGGCTAGCGGCGAAATCATAATCCCGCCCGTCTCCGTCTGCCACCACGTATCCACAATGGGACACCGCCCGCCGCCAATATGCGTATTGTACCAGTTCCACGCCTCCTCGTTAATCGGCTCCCCCACACTCCCCAGCACCTTCAACGAACTCAAATCATACTTCTTCACAAAATCCAGATCGAACGTCATCAACGCCCGAATCGCGGTCGGCGCCGTGTAAAAATGCGTCACGCGATACTTCTCCACCACTTCCCAAAACCGCCCGGCATCCGGATACGTCGGCGTCCCCTCAAAAATAATCCCCGTCGCCCCATTTACCAGCGGAGCATACAAAATATAACTGTGCCCGGTAATCCACCCAGCATCCGCCGTACACCAATACACATCATCCTCCCGCACCTGAAACACATTGCGAAACGTGTAACTCGTGTACACCATATACCCGCCACACGTATGCAGCACCCCCTTCGGCTTGCCCGTCGACCCCGACGTATACAAAATAAACAGCGGATCTTCGGCATCCATCTCCACCGCCTTGTGCTCCTTCGACGCATTCCGGATCAGCATATGCCACCACTCATCCCGCCCCTCGACCCACGAGATCTCCCGGTTCGTTCGCTGACACACAATCACACTATGCACCGAAGGGCAATTCTCCAGCGCCTCATCCGAAATATCCTTCAGTGGCACATGCTTATCCCCACGCCGCAAGCCATCATTCGTAATCAGCATTTTCGCATCACAATCCTGAATCCGCTCCGCCAGCGACTGCGCCGAAAATCCGGCAAACACAATCGAATGCACCGCCCCCACCCGTGCACACGCCAGCGCCGCAATCATCAACTCCGGCGTCATCGCCATATAGATACAAACCCGATCCCCCTTCTCGATCCCCTTGTCCTGCAACACATTCGCAAACCGGCACACATCCTCATGCAACTGCCGGTACGTAATCGTCCGCCGAAAACTATCCGGATGATTCGGCTCAAAAATAAACGCCGTCTTGTTGCCAATCGAATTCAGATGCCGATCCAGCGCATTCTCTGTGATGTTCAACTTCCCCCCCTCAAACCACGTCACATCCCCCTTCTCAAACCCGCCCGAATGCACCTTATCCCACGGTTTGCGCCAATAATACGTCCCCGCCTCATGCTCCCAAAACTTTAACACATCCGCCCGACTCTGCTGAACATCGTCCAAATACTCCTGAAAATTCTGAATTTGTAACCACATACGATCTACTTTTTACATTTTAATTCCTGGATTCCTGTGCGCCGGCACTTCTGCATTTCAGTACCTAGACTTCTGCGCCTGTACTTTCGCATCCTAGCTGGTAACGCTTCCATGCCCTAAAGAAAGTGAACTTTTTTTCACCCATTTTCAAATGCATTTTTTCGGGTTGATGCGAGAGCCATCCACATCCGCACAAACCCACGGGCGTAGCGAGCCGTAACCCTGTGAATTCTAGTGAAGATTAGTGAATCCTACTCCGGACCTTATTGCTGCAGCAACTCCTTAACAGTCGATTTATGATCAGTCGATTCTTGACCATAATATGGGGAAGCATTCAATCAGACTAAGATTCCATCTTGTATTTCATTCATAGATGAGTTACATAAGTACAAGCACGGCTTGATACAGCGCTTATTTCCTAAAACAGATGATCTATGAGTAACCAAGTGAATATAAACCCAGACGAGTATAGCGAAATACTGCGACAGGCTGTCGCAGTATTCACACGGTACGAAAGCATCTTGCACAACTTGTTACTATTGCAAAAGGTAGAAGATGACCAAGCTGTTGAATTTTATGCAAATGAAGTCTTCAAAAAGGATGTTTCACAGACATGATCTTTTTTCATGGGGGATTACAATCTTTAGTAGCCATTGAACTGAAAACAGACTGCTTTTGAATGGCATCCTTTTTAATGGGCAAAATTAAGTCCCTTGAACGCATATTGTGAAAAAACGTACCGAACAAATGGATGAAACGCGTGAGGCGACTGAGGACGCAGGGCTTGATGCGACAAAAAATGCAGGACGAGTAGCAGCAAATGATGCAGGGCTCAATGCGACGGATGGTACAACAAACGCCACAGCACCCGCCGCAACACCCGTTATCGAATCCTGGTTTCAGAAGCGGGGGTGGGAGCCGTTTGCCTTTCAGCGTCGGGTGTGGGATCATTTTTTGCGCGGACAACACGGGCTTTTGAATGCACCAACCGGCAGCGGAAAGACCTACGCGCTATTTTTGCCTGCTCTGATGGATTGGATCGAACGAAACCCAAAAGAGTATCGGGAACGGCAAGAGAACGGACTGCAGCTCCTTTGGATCACGCCGCTCAAGGCACTTGCGAAGGATTCGGAACAGGCAATGAAACAGGTGCTGGAGGACCTGCAGATCCCATGGCAGGTGGAGCGACGTACCGGGGATGTGTCTCAAAAAGTAAAGGCCAAACAGCGGATTCGGCTTCCGGAAGTGTTGATCACCACCCCCGAGAGTCTGCATATTTTGCTCGCGCAGAAAGATGCGACACGGCGGTTTCGCCACCTGAAGGCGGTTGTAGTGGACGAGTGGCACGAGCTCATCGGTTCCAAACGGGGAACGCAGATGGAGCTCGGAGTGTCGAGACTTCGCGGAATGCGACCGGATCTTCGGGTGTGGACGATCTCGGCTACCATTGGAAACCTCGAAGAAGCGCTCGAATTCCACCCGGCTGCGGGGACTACACACCCGGATGCGGGGGCTACACCCTCATCCCCCGTCCTCATACGCGCCGAACAGGAAAAAACCATCCTCATGGAAACCGTCATCCCCGAGCAGATGGAAACCTTCCCCTGGCACGGACACCTCGGCATCCACCTCATCGATCAGATCCTACCCATCCTCGAGCAAGGGCGATCGACGCTTCTGTTCACCAACACTCGCGCGCAATCCGAAATCTGGTTTCAGCAA
>PZPG01000092.1:2920-5006 GCA_003045995.1 Bacteroidota bacterium | reverse complement strand
AAAATGCCCCCGGGCCATCGGCGATGGAACAAACTGCGAATGGCGCAATTCAAAAGCGTAAAACCTATCGATCCAAGGCCGACCCCTCAAGAGAGGTTTCCATTAGCGACATCACCGATCATCACGTCGAAATCTTCCACACTAAGCGGCGATATTCCGAAAAGATTCCGTACGACGAATTCCTCGATGATTACGAAGAGGCTACCGAAACCGCCGAAGAACTCTACTTCCTTAATCGGCTACCGCAGGAGCTCGTCACCATCGTTGTACCCGGCAACGATGACTATCAACCCGAAAAAAACCTTCCTCCCACCGACCCTGCAGCCTTCCCCGACTTTGATTTTGGGTGATTTTGCCGGATCTTCAATTTCTTCGAACTCTCAAGAGGCTGACACCTACCTCACAAAAAATCACGGATAAAGAAAAAGCCCCGTTTCTGCAGGGCTTTTCCTTTTCTTGTCTCTGTCTCTCTCTTGAAGTAATAATTTTCCGCAAATCTTATAGAATGTGATTATCGAACTATATCGACGAGTGTGGCAACGTATACTTTGTGTAGATCTCGCAGTTCAAGTGCCTGTTGCATGTTTGCCTGCATCTCTTCGTCCGGTTCCGGAATCGACACGCCACTATTAAACACCTGATCCCAATTTTTGAAGGCATTCGCAGTTATGTGGGTTGTTTCCACACCACTACCCCACGGTACCATCACGGAGGATAGGCTCCAGAACTCTTTGCCCCCCGCTTCGATTTGTGTTGCATGTCTTTGTCGGAACAGGTCCATTTCTGCACGAACATAATCCTGATAATCATCAGGTTGTACTTTCATAAAGTCTACGAACATAATCATTCCAGGAGCTGGTGCCATATCCTCCGACATCACGCTGTCAAGTTCCCGCATATGATAACGTTCACCAATATCACGGGATGAAGCAGTCATTTCCCACATTCTGTTGAATTCCTCCTCCGGTAGATCTTGATACGCTTCCTCTACCGCAGCCCAAAAATTACCACCGGTCATCATAGTAACTGGATCCGCAAAATGTGTAACTGTCATATATTGATAGCCCTGATTGGTTCCGCCGGGCGTTAAGCTAAATAGGTCCCATCCCATGATGTCTCCATTGGCCACCCTCGCCTGATGAATCTCTTTCCAAAAGGATTCCACCTGCATATAATTACTATTTTCCGTGTCATCAACGGACATAAACTCCACAGTAAAAAACCGGGCAGGTCTCTCATCCTCCTGTGCAAACGATGAGGCAGTTACCACAAAAACCATCATAAGTCCCATACATGAAAGTTTACTCAATCGATCCAGAAACGTATATCCCAGATACTTTTCATTTTTCATCATCATCACCATTGTTATCGTTAATATTTAGTTTGTATGTAATACGTACAAACTCTAAATGAAACACAGTTCAAATGTACTTGATCGAAGTGCTAAACTTTGTAACCTGGGTTACAGTAACTCGATTAAATTATGAGGCAAGCAACTCATCCCGTTTTCTTGTGTAGTCTGCTTTCGCCTCTGCAATAATATCAACCCGATCCCGCCCCTCAATGGATGCAAAAAAGTTTTCAGCAACCTCGTGATAGTGAAACGACATATTTTTCCTGGCCCAAATCATCAACTCAAAAATAACCGGATACAGTTCAACCCCATGATCAGTCATATAGTAATGCTTGATTTTCCGATTATTTTTATCGTTTATATAGGAGATAAGCCCGATTCTGTGAAGACGTTTTAGTCGGTCACTTAACACCGTATTTGAAATTTTTTCCGGGGCCTCGAGGAATTCTGTAAATGTATTTTTCCCCAGAAACAGATCGCGCAAGATCACCATCATCCATCGATCCCCCACCAAATCTAGAGAAGTTGCAAGAGGGCAGCTGGTGCGAAGGGTTTCTTGAGAAAGTTGTAGTGCCATTTATTGGGGAACTTTATCGTACGGTTTTTATCATCTTGTACCTTTTCATGGAATGTACTACATCCGATTATGAATAAAAATAAATATTGAAAACGTTTCCCAAAATCTCTGTTTACGCACGCTCTGGACTGTCCAACGAAGTTGTACTACAAGTT
>PZPG01000092.1:0-2820 GCA_003045995.1 Bacteroidota bacterium | reverse complement strand
CAAAATCTCTGTTTACGCACGCTCTGGACTGTCCAACGAAGTTGTACTACAAGTTGCATGAATACCGTTAATCCGTTAACTTATGTATATGATAGTCTCATTTGGAAATAAAGCAACAGCGGACGTGTTCCATGGGAGAATCAACAGCAGGGTCAAAAAACTACCGACACAAATACTCGATTCTGCTATTCGTAAGCTTGATATGGTACATGCTGCCATATCTATTGATGATTTACGATCACCCCCTGGCAACAGATTAGAAACATTGCAAGGGGAATATGAAGGATATCATAGCATCAGGATAAACAAACAGTGGAGAATCATATTCCGTTGGATTGAGAATTCCGGTGCTCACGATGTTACAATTATAGACTATCATTAAGTTATAACAGATGTAATGAATTCAATCGTAAAGGTATAATCATCCGTACTCATGATCCCTGAAAATAGAATATCAACTCATCCAGGAGTGATCCTGCTGATGGAGTTTATCGAGCCAATGGGTTTAACGCAGAAAGAACTATCCGATCATCTGCAAATACCGATTCAACGAATCAATGAAATCGTTCGAGGGAAAAGGGGAATTACTCCGCAAACCGCTTGGCTATTGTCATTAGCATTTGATACAACCCCTCAGTTTTGGTTGAACCTGCAAACGAACCATGATTTATCATTGAACAGGCCCAATAAGACGATCAAGCCGATCCAGATGGAGAAATCTGCAGAAAAAACGCCCGCGTAGAGTACTCAGAGTGCAGCCTGTTGCTGTCGATAACATAACATAAATCAAGTGGAACACAGTCCCTGATGCCCAAGCGATACCTCACAAAATCTCTGTTTACGCACGCTCTGGACTGTCCAACGAAGTTGTACTACAAGTTGCATTCGGATGAGTATGTTTGTGCGCAGGATGAGGATCCGTTTCTGGCGGCTCTTGCAGAGGGTGGGATTCAGGTGGGGGAGATGGCGAAGTTGTTATTCCCGGGTGGGGTGGAGCCTGCCAATACCCGCATCAAGCCGGATATGATTGCCGAGACGAAGGCGCTTCTGCATCAACCCGAAATCACAATTTATGAGGCTGCGATCGCTCATGAACGTACGTTTGCGCTGGTGGATATCCTCATCAGGCGCGGCAATCAGATCGATCTCATTGAGGTGAAATCGAAGTCCTGGCCTCCGGGAGAGCGCGACAGTGTTATCAAGCAGAACGGTAAAATCCGGCGCGGCTGGCAAAAATATTACTACGACCTCGCGTTTCAGGTTTGGGTGATGCGAAAGGCGCTTGGGGTGATGGGAGACGAGATCGGAGTGATGAGTGGCGAGGGGTTTTCCATCAACCCGTACCTGCTGCTCATCGACAAAACCAAAGCTGCAAGCATCGACGGGCTGCATCAGTATTTTAAGGTGACGCAGGATGAGAATGGGCGGAGTAAGGTGGTTTTGACGGAGGCCGCAGCCGACATCGATCTTGGCGAGCCGATCATGACGCTGGTGCCGGCGCACCGGGAGGTTTCGATGATATTGGGGGATGATGATGGGCGTCACGAAGTAGACCATCCAGCACGTCGTGTCCCCGGAGTCGCGAGGGATGAGGCAACAGATCTCGAGAAGCGTGGGTTTGATGCATGGGTTGCGGAGTTGTGCCGGCTGATTGAGCAGGACGAGAAGTACCCGGTTCATATCGGGGCAAAGTGTAAGAATTGCGAGCACCGGATTGCCATGGCGAAGTTGCAGGAACTGAACCGGGAGGCGTCCCATCAACCCGAAAAAAAGGCAGGTTTCCACGAGTGCTGGAGCGAGGCTCTGGGCTGGACGGATGAGGACTTTTTGAAGCCGCACGCGTTTGATGTTTGGCATGCGAAGGCCAAGGAGTTGATGGATGCGAAAATGTATCGGATGGAGGATATCACGCTGGAACATCTGAAGGTTGATGCTGTGAATGCAGGTGGTGTGAATGGCATGGATGCGACCAACCATAATTCGACCGGGTTATACACAATGCGCGCGTGGGAGCCTGGGCAAAAGTATCGTAAGGCGGTGCAGGTGATGAAGATGACGGGGCGGCATAGTGCCGAGGAGGTGCTTCTGAGCGGCCTGTTTGAGGAGATGGCAGGGTGGACATTTCCGCTGTATTTTATCGATTTTGAAGCGGTTGCGGCGGCGATTCCGTTTTATAAGGGTTGCCGTCCGTACGAGAGGGTGCCGTTTCAGTTTTCGGTGCATGTTGTGCATGAGGACAGGCGGGTGGAGCATGCGGCCGAGTGGATTGAGCGGCGCAGGGGTGTGTACCCGGGGTTCGATTTTGTGCGGAAGTTGAAGGATGCGCTTGGTCGGGGTGATGGGGTGCACCCCGGTTCCGTATTTATGTATTCTCATTACGAGAAAACGGTGCTGAAGGGTGTGGCGGATCGACTTCTCGAGAGCGACGAACCGGATCGGGAGGAGTTACTGGCGTGGATTGGGACGCTGATTGCCGATCAATCGCCCCGAAAACTGATCGATTTGCAGAAGCTTGTGGTGAAATACTATTATTCGGTGCAGATGGGTGGGTCGAATAGCATCAAGGTGGTGCTGCCGGCAATTTTGGCAGAGAGCGAGTTCCTGCGCGAGGAGTATTCCCGGCCGTATTCGGGGCTGAGTCTGAAGAATGTGGTGTTGTGGCGGGAGGATGTGGGGGATGCGGGAGCGGGAGCTAAGGATCGCACACTCGCGACTGATGAGCCCGTTAGAAAAGTCATCAACCCGTATCAAATGCTAGCGGAGATGGGGGAAATGGCCGAAATGGGGGAGATGGCGGAGATTGGGGAGACGGGGGAGATG
>PZPG01000039.1 GCA_003045995.1 Bacteroidota bacterium | reverse complement strand
CAAAGCCGGTTATGCCCCTCGCATACCCGGCTTTTTTTTTCTCAGGCGCTTCGGTGTAGGTGCACAATTATAGTAAATGCAGTATAAATTTGTGTATAACACTTGAATTCGCCTCTGCTTTTCCTATATTCTCCACAGACGTATAACTCTCTCGTCAAACCGAAAAACAAATCTTTCAGATATCCGTTTACTTTTCATGAATTACACAGAGATCAAAAGCGAACTTACACAAAATATCCAGGCGACATCCAAATCGATTCACGATTTTGTAGAGACCTATCGAAAAAAATTAACCGATCTTTTTCAGACACGAAACGAAGAGAGTGATCTAACTAGTCACCGGGGATTACCGCCCTATGTTCTCCGAAGTGTTCTTGAGTGCAAGCCGCTGTCGACATTCATCCCAACAGAATATAACGGACGTGGAGGGTCAACGCATGAAGCTTTAGCCATGCTTGAAACCACAGCATACCAATCACTTCCGCTGAGTCTGATGATGGGTATTAATGGGGCCCTATTTTTACAGCCGGTTGCCAATTATGGTAGCAATGAAGCCAAGGAGACCATCTTTTCGAGATTTTTGGATAAAAATAATATGGGGGGATTGATGATTACCGAGCCTGATTATGGATCGGATGCTCTGCACATGCAAACCCACTTTGAAAAACGGGGGAATCAGTACCAAATTCGGGGACTGAAACACTGGGCTGGTCTCACAGGATGGGCCGATTATTGGCTGATCACCGCACGAGAAAAGGATGAAAATGGAGATTTGGGGAGAGATATAGGTTTTTTTGTCCATGACAGCAACAAAGGCGGCATTGACGTAAAGGAGTATTACGATAATCTTGGTTTGCTCATGTTACCGTATGGCCGGAATCAAATCGACATTCATGTGAATGAGTCATTCCGGTTGCAACCTAAATCAACCGGTGTAAAAATGATGCTGGATACATTGCATCGAAGTAGGCTTCAGTTTCCTGGCATGAGTACCGGACACCTCAAGCGAGTCATGGATGAGGCCATTCAACACTGTAAAGAGCGGTTTGTTGGTGGCAAAAGTTTGATCGATTATGACCAGGTGAAAGACCGGTTGGCCAAAATTCAGGCCTACTTTACCGTGAGCTCAGCCATGAGTTATTTCACATCAAACCGTGTATCCTTAGATAGGGACACCTCACGCATGGATCTGGAGGCAAACACCATTAAGAGCGTGGCAACCGATTTTATGCAGGATGCTTCCCAGTCCTTACTTCAGTTGTTTGGTGCAAAAGGGTACCGTCTGGGTAGTATTGCCGGACGTGCCGTGATCGACAGCAGACCATTCCAGATTTTTGAAGGATCCAACGATATCCTCTATCAACAAATATCCGAATCGGTGATCAAACTGATGAAGGGAAAGAAAATGACGAACTTATATGAGTTTCTAAAATCCCACTCTTTGTCTGAGTACTCCTCTGACTACTTTAAGAACAGCACAAACTTTTCGGTCGATTATCAGATGGCTCAACGGCAACTTGTAAAGCTTGGGCGTGCGATTAGCCGAATCTTTTCGATGGACATGACGATCCGAATGGGTGAAGATGGATTCCATCCGGAGATGATCGCTTCCAGTTTGCAAACCATTCGGGAAGAGATTGAGGAACTGCTCAGTTCCTACCGGGAATCATCCAAAGCAGGGGTAGTAGATGATTACAAATCCGGTGGCTCCTGGCTAAATCTTGTAAAAGCCTGATCTTAAAATTCAGCTCGGAGGGAAAGAAGAGAGAAACCCGGTTGCAACCGTTTCCCGCCCACTTTGTTAAAATCAGGAACCGAGAACAAGGATGCGGCGGCTATGTCCAGCGACCAATGGTCGTTCATAACCGTTACGAGTCCCCGTGCATCGGGAGAGGCAGTTGTTGAAAATGCAGGTGCCACCCTACGTTCTGCCATGGTCAAAGCATCCAGTAGACCAAAAGCAAAACCCGCAAGTACACCCGCACTGCTACCATACTGTAGCCCTTGCGCCTGTGGCTCATTTGCAATCAAAGCCGTTGCAGATCCGATGGCCGCTCCCAAAGCACCCCCGTATAATGTATCCAGAAGTAGGATGACAGAAGTGTTTTGACCGTCATTCAACACCCCCGAAACGATCAATTCTCCTCCCTCAGAATCGCTAAGATCATACGCCGCAAGCCCGACCCCAACCAAAATTCCCGACCCGAGGCCGATCCTAAGCGGCGCAATTTCTGAGTCATTCTGCATTCCCATCACCGACAAACCCACAGCGGTACCTGTAATGGCGCTGTTTACAATATTACCGCCAATCACAGTTCTGGTTTGCGCCATAGTCACATACGAAGGAATAAGCATCAGTAAGCCAATAAAAGAAACAAAAACGGTGGATAGCATTTGCTTTGCACTCATCATAGAAAGTCCCTAGTTCTGATTGTTGTTCTGACGTTTTTGGATTGTTTCGGGTTGATGGGATCCATTTATTGCTCACGAAAGTACGTATTTCATTTAAATGATGCATCAGTAGTTGTTGCTTTTACCCTGTTCTGCTCACTCGTGGTTACAAGGTGGAACCATTCTGATGGATCTTATTTCTCGAGATTGTGCCCGGTTATGATTGTACCCTGTCACCCATCGTTTACTCTGGATCGGAAAGGGCCACCGGCAGAATCCGTCCATTGTAGAGTGCATGACCGTTGCAAACAAAATCAGCAATATACCGCCCCATCTGTTCGGGAGTAACAGGCACATGAATTCCCGGAAATGCCTGCTCCAGCATCTCCGTCTGAACAGCACCCAGGCACAGACAATTGCTGGAAATGCCACGATCGGAAAGTTCCACTGCAAGACTTTCTGTGAGAATAGCAAGAGCCCCTTTTGAGGCACTATAGGCAGATAATCCAGGAAACTTGCTACTTCCCTGATACCCACCCATACTGCTAATATTTAGAACATGAGCCCCACGAATCATCATGGGAACCAAAGAACGGGTTAGTAACGCCGGTGCGATTACATTGAGTCGAAGTTGTGCCTCCCAATCCTCCCTGTCGGACTCCATAAACGGTTTATTAATCAGTATTCCAGCATTGTTCACAAGTCCGGCAATCACTGTTTCGGTCTCTTTCAGTTCATTGGCAAGTTGTGCAATTGATGCTGAATCCGAGAGATCGGCCGGTTTGATGGTGAGCAATCCGGGATAGCCGGAAACAATTTGATCCAGTGAATCATGGGATCGGGAGATAGCAACCACCCGATGACCATTTCTAAGTAACTGGTTTGTGACTTCAAGGCCAATACCCCGGCTGGATCCTGTAACGATGTAAACTGCGTCCTTACTCATGGTTTGAGCTTATGATTCGATGGGTGATGTGGTTTGATGGGTGATGTGGTTCGATACGTGGTGTAGTGTTCGGGTATGAAAGAATGATTCCCACACATACTATCTTATCAAAGGTAAATTAAGAAAAATCCGTTCGCGAACAGAAAAACCTTTGTAAGCGCTTTTTCCTTTTCAGTATATTCACGGGAGTAAAAGGAGCTATAATTGGGCTTTCGTTGTCACAAGCGATCTTGGCACTAATAAATGCCAACAACAAGGTTACATTTGCATGGGTTATGCAATCATACAGCCTGGCAGCCAACATTTGTTGACAGCTATATCGATTGCAGAGAATACCCCTGTTGCGAAAAAAACAGACGTTGTAGACCGCAACAGGATGAATAGCGAGATGATCCTCCGGATGAATAGCCAGATGACTCGTTAGATGATCAGCCGGTTGACCCGATGCTGATGTAGTCTGATGTTAGCTGACGGAAGTTTATGGATGATAACGGATGCATTCCAGTGCGATCCGGATGCAGGCAATCGTCGGCAAGAGCCCTCCCATCAACCCGAAAGATTTTTCCATGATGTTTGACCATTCGAATCGGATTCCAGTTCACATTCAAGAGATGAAGGGGTACGTTCCCGGAAAAACAATTGAGGAAGTGCAAAAAATATACCGGCCGGCGATGATTGCGAAGCTGGCATCGAATGAAAATCGTTTGGGGTGCAGTCCGCGGGTTCGTGAGGCCGTGCTGGAGAGTTTGTCGGCGGTGCAGAATTATCCGGATCCGTTGTCGTTGGAGCTTCGGGAGGAATTGGCACGAAGAAATGGTGTGGATCCTGCCTCTATTTTGGTGACGGCAGGTTCAGAAAGTGCGATTTCGATTCTTTGCAGGACGTTTTTGCAGCCGCTACGTGTGCAGTCGCCAGATATGCAGTCGCTACGTGTGCAGTCGTCGGATATGCAAGGTAGAGCGGAGGCTGTGACGGCGGAGGCGACGTTTGTTGGGTTTTTTGTGCAGGCTGGCGTAATGAATGCAAAGGTTACGCGTGTGCCAATGGCGGAGGGGTATCGGTTTGATGGGAGAGCCATGCTGGATGCGATTCGCGATGAGACCCGTATGATTTATCTCGCAAATCCGAACAATCCTACGGGGACCTATATGCCGGCGGATGAGTTTCGGGTGTGGTTGGAGGGGATTCCGGATCACGTTTTGATTGTTGTGGATGAGGCCTATCTGGAGTATGCGACGGGTGTGGAGGATTATCCTCAGGCGATTGAGGATCTGCACAGCCGGCCGAATATGTTGCTGCTGCGTACGTTTTCGAAAGCGTATGGGCTTGCAGGATTTCGAGTCGGGTATGTGATCGGGGATCCTGAGTTGATTGGACAACTGGCCAAAGTGAAGCTTACGTTCGAACCTACAGCGGCGGCACAGGCGGCAGCACTTGCAGCTCTTCGGGATGAGGCGTTTTTGATGCAAAGTCTGGATCTGGTACGCGATGCGAGGGCACGGTTTTATGCGTTTTTGGAGCACCATGATGGTGTGTATGTGCCGTCGATCTCTAATTCAGTGATGATGGTATTTGGGTCGGAATCGGAGGCTAGTACGTTTACGGAATCGATGTTGCGGGAGGGGGTGATTTTGCGCAGGCTTGCAGCGTTTGGGTTGCCACATTGTGTTCGGGTGACGATGGGGACACCGGAGGAGATGGCGCATTTTGAAGATTCGTACGAAAAGGTGATGGGGGAGTTGCACTCTAAAGCGGTCTCCGTAGCCCAACTAAGAGGTGCTCAAAATGATTGACAGAAATTGGACGGAGCTCGCTCGTCTTATGATGCTTTCGAGGGCGATGGATGATCTGGAGGAAAACGAGCTGGTGCCCGCCAAAAAGGTGCTGTATCAGTTTTCTGCTCGAGGCCATGAATTGATTCAGCTGCTTCTGGGGCAGTTGCTAACGCATCCGCATGATGCAGCGAGTGCCTACTACCGTTCAAGGCCACTGCTTCTGTCACTTGGGTTGGATCCAGAAGATGCCATGGCTGGGCCGATGGGGCGTTCCGGTGGCTATAGTGACGGGCGGGATATCGGGGTGGTGTGTAATCTGTCGCCGAAGGTGGGTTGCAAGGTGTTACCCATGGCGGGTGATGTGGGCTCTCAGTATACTCCGGCCGCGGGATGGGCGCAATCGATATTGTATCACAAAGAGGTCCTTGGTGATGATGACTGGGATGGTGCGGTTTCGGTGGTTCTTGGAGGGGAGGCGTCTGTTGCCACGAATGGGTTTTGGTCTGCGCTGACGATGGCCACAACGCTAAGGCTACCGATGCTCTTTTTCATTGAAGATAATGGTTATGGTATTTCGGTGACCAGTGATCTTCAGACGCCGGGCCGGAATATCGCTGCCAACCTGGCCGGGTTTTCGGGGCTTACCTGCCTGGAAGCGGATGGAACAGAACCGGAAGAAGCGGACCGGGAGATTCGCAATGCGGTGGAACAGGTGCGAACACAGGGAGGCCCGGTACTCATCCGGTTGTCGGTTCCAAGGCTGAATGGGCACTCTTATCAGGATAATCAGGCGTACAAGAGTGAAGAACTGCTTTCTGAGGAGCGGGCGAGAGATCCTTTTGTGAAGCTCGAACAGTTCATGGTGCCTTCCCGCATGCCTGCTAAAGTGTGGCAGGAACTGGAGCGCGAGTCCTATCAAACCGTAAAAAAAATTGCTGAAAGTGCCTGGAAACGGCCTGTTCCCAACTCGGACGATGTGAAGCGTTTTGTATATTTGGAGCGGGATGAAGCGGGGAAGCCGATCCGGCAAAAAACGGGCGGCGTGTGGCAGGAGGAGCTTACGCCGGTGGAGGAATCGCGCGTGCCGAAGCCGGAGAAACAGCGCGTGAACATGGTGGAGGCGGTAAGGAGGACGCTCGACACGGAGCTATCCCGGAATCCGAAGATGATTGTGTTTGGGGAGGATGTGGGGGTAAAAGGCGGTGTGCATGCGGTTACGATGGGGTTGCAGACGCAGCATGGGGAGAATCGGGTGTTTGATACGAGTTTATCGGAAGAGGGGATTATCGGTCGGGCGGTGGGGATGGCGTATGCGGGGCTCTTGCCTGTGACGGAGATTCAGTTTCGGAAATATGCGGATCCGGCGACTGAGCAGATACGGAATGCCGGGACGATTCGATGGCGTACAGCGAATCGGTTTGCGGCTCCGATGGTGGTGCGTATGCCGGGCGGGTATGCCAAAGTGGGGGATCCGTGGCACAGTGAGTCGAATGAGAGCTTTTTTGCGCGGCTGATTGGCTGGCAGGTGGTATCGCCTTCCAACGCGGCGGATGCGGTGGGTTTGTTGCGGACAGCGCTTCGGAGCCAGAATCCGACGATCTTTTTTGAGCACCGGAAGCTGTTGGATGACCGGTACTCGCGGAGGCCGTATCCGGGGGATGCGTTTGTGTTACCGTTTGGTGAGGCGGCGGTGTTGCGCGAGGGGAGGGCGCTGACGGTGGTGACGTGGGGAGCGATGTGTGAACGGTGCGAACTGGCGGCGGAAGCCCGGGGAATCGATGCCGAGATTCTGGATCTTCGTACGTTGATGCCGTGGGACCGGGAACGTGTATTGGAGTCGGTACGGAAGACGAATCGTGCGTTAATTGTGCACGAGGAGCACCGGACTGCCGGGTTTGGAGCGGAGATCGCAGCGGTGATTGCGGATGAGTGTTTTCGGGATCTGGATGCTCCGGTGTTCCGAGAAACGATGCCGGATGTGCCGGTTCCCTACAATGTGGGGTTGATGAATGCGGTGTTGCCGGATGTGGATCGGATCGGGGAGAAGATGCGGATGGTGGTGGATTTTTGATGGTGGATTATTGATGGTGGATTTTTGATCTCCCCTTTTTGATTTCGGTAGTTGCCGGTCTTGGATTCTTTACGTATCGTCAGGATCGTATCAATCCAAATCAACCATTATGCTCTCCATTCAAAAGCACCTCAAAAATAGTTTTTACGCCATTTTGGCGCTACCGGCAACAGCCATGGGGCTCGGACTTTCGGTTCAGATTGCCGCGCTAAGCTGGCTGCTCACCTACAAATACGGCTTGGAGATTGGCGACATCGGCCTTGTTTGGGCAACTGGCCCGATCGCAGGGATCGTGGGGCAGGTGATTATCGGTATCATTAGCGACAACGTGTGGGTGATGAATGGGCGGCGGCGTGTGTTTATACTCGTTGGCGGGGTGCTTGCCTCGCTGATGTTGCTTGCCTTGCCCAATATTGGCATAATTCAGGCCTCACTCGGGATTGAAGGGATTCTTGGGATCGCTATTCTTGTATCGATGGTGCTGGACCTTTCGATCAATGTCTCGTTTAATCCGACTCGAGCGATTATTGCTGATGTAACACCGCCCGGTCGCGAACGAACTAAAGGTTACACCTGGATGCAAACGGTGTCCGGTTCGTTCGGGGTTCTATCCTATGGAATCGGCGCCATTTTTGGGAATATCCCACTGCTTTATATCGGAGCCGGTCTGGTTCTGGTCTTCTCCATCATCCCCCCGTTTTTTATTGAAGAGCCGCGTGAGTTGTCGGGTGGTAGCAGGGAGAACGGGGAATTGGATGAGAATGGGGTCTTGGATGAGAACGGGGACTTGGATCCAAAAAGGAACAAGCAAGGAGATTCAGTAAACCGCTCCTCTTTCTCGCAGGTTCTCCCCGAAATCCGTCCGCTTTGGGGTTTTCTCGGGTATGGCATCTACGCGATCATACGAAGACTCACCGGGCTTGAAGTATCGGGCTATGCAGTTGAAATCGTTGCTCTGTTGGTCACCATCATCCTCGTTGCCGAAGCTCTCCTTAAAAAAGAGCACCTCCTGCCATCGGCCGAAGCCGGAAAAGCCGGATTCCGCAAAGTGCTTGCCGCGCACTCCTTCTCCTGGATCGGCGTACAAAGTATGTTCATCTATATGTTCTCGTTTGTCGATTTTCGCATCCCGGATCTTACAAATGACGCCATCGGTACCGTCGTAAACTGGAGTTTCTTTTCGCTCAACCTGGTGGCGGCCATCATTCCCGTCCTTTTGCTCGAACCCATGGCCGCACGATTTGGTCGCGTCCGCACCCACGCATGGTCGCTCCTTGTCATGACCCTCGGCTACGGGCTCATTTTCACAGCTGGCAACAGTCCCTGGACTCTCTATTTCTTCATGATGGTCGTTGGAATTGGCTGGGCTTCCATCATCAGTCTGCCTTTCGCCATCATGTCGCAAAAAATTTCGCAGGAACAGATGGGGATGTACATGGGGCTCTTCAATCTGTCGGTGGTGCTGCCTCAGCTCGTGTCCAGCTTTGCCATCGGAGATTTGATGGGAGATGTTGCGAACAAGTCTGTTTTGATGCTGGTCTGTTTGGTTTCGGTGTTTATCTCAGCCGTACTCTGGTTTTCTGTACATGAAGAGCGTTATCGGGAGTCGGGTTGATGTAGAAACGGCACGGGCTCTTGTTAGTATATAGGTGAATACTGTGCTTTATTCTGATTCAAAATGCCGTTACCTTTGGGACGAAAAACAGGAAGCTTTACGGGAAAAAGCTGTCGGGAAATTGGAGCCCGCTAACATGATGCAAAATCGTACAGGCTGAGAGGTTCGAGAATCTAGCGATGAACTGCATCATCCATCTCAAAACATTAAATATTGTTTGCCGGAAAAAAATACTTTCTATCAGGAATTACACTGCCTGTCAGGAATTACACTGCCTGTGAGGAATAACACTACCTGTCAGGAATTACACTACCTAGCAGGAGAAACACTGTCTACCAACTTATAACAAAGAAAGGATTCAATTTATGCCACTTCGAGGAGACGTCACGCATACCATCAAAAATAACATCTCAACGGTTGAATTTCATCACCCCAAGGGAAACTCACTCCCCGGATTGTTGCTCGGCAAATTGGCAAATGCCATTGAAGAAGCCGTGAAAAGCCCGGACTCACGGGTGATTGTGTTGCGAAGTGCCGGCGATGGTGCTTTTTGTGCCGGGGCATCGTTTGATGAGCTTTTGGCGATCGAAAATCTGGAGCAGGGGAAAACATTTTTCATGGGATTTGCGAATGTAATCAATGCGATGCGAAAGTCGTCCAAGTTTATTCTAACGAGGGTTCACGGGCGCGCTGTGGGGGGCGGAGTGGGGCTCATTGCTGCGTCGGATTATGCGTTTGCCCATGTGGATGCATCGGTGAAGCTGAGTGAACTGGCCGTAGGGATCGGGCCGTTTGTCGTTGGGCCGGCTGTAGGGAGGAAAATGGGAGTTGGATCGTTTACGGCGATGTCGCTTGATGCCCGAAACTGGTATAGTGCCGGGTGGGCGAAGTCGAAGGCGTTGTTTGCACGGGTATATCCGACACTTGAGGAGCTAGATGAGGCAATTGACGGCCTTGCAAAGGATCTGGCCTCGAGTAATCCAGAGGCGATGGCAGAACTTCGTAAGCTTCAGTGGCAAGGGACCGGGCACTGGGAGTCCACACTCGAACAACGGGCGGAATTAAGCGGCCGTCTGGTGCTTTCGGATTTCACCCGGAATTACATCAAGGAGTTTCAGAAGAGCCACTAAGAGCCACCAGGGGAAAGGCACTTTTTGTGAGGGGTTCTACTCGCAATGGGAGTTATTTACTCACATTAAGAGACTCTATTCACAGTAAGAGGTTCTGCTCACAATGGGGGCTCTGGCTCATCCATCGGCAGTGCCTCTCTCCGTCGAACTAGGGTAAGAATTGTGTACTCTGCCACGAGTGTATCGTCTTGATTTCGCACCTCTACATCCCACCAGATCATACCGTATGGGTAGCGGTCTGTTTCACGTTGCTGGCGATTGGTTTTTCTGCGTGCAATCAGCTTGGTTTGAATGGTGTCGCCCGGATACACGGGTGCGGTGAATCTCAACTCTTCCAATCCGTAGTTTAGCAGTACAGGCCCAGGGGCAGGATCCACAAACATTCCAGCCGCTGCGGAGAGAACAAAGTATCCGTGTGCAACGCGTCGCCCAAAGAGGGAGTCCTTAGCGGCGATCTCATCAAAATGGGCATAGAAATAGTCCCCGCTGAGGCCACCAAACAGGGTGATGTCTGCCTCGGTAATAGTTCGGCGATGAGTCGTGAGTGATTCGCCGATCTGTACATCTTCGAAGTATTTCCGAAACGGGTGGACTCCGCTATCGTTTGTTTTCGCACCTCGAATGTATTGCTGAACGATGTGGCTGAGGGTGGTGGGTGACCCCTGCAGGGCAACTCGTTGCATATGATGAAGTACCGATCGGGCACCCCCGAGTTCTTCGCCCCCGCCGGCTCGACCCGGCCCTCCGTGTACCATGTGCGGCATCGGAGAACCATGACCGGTCGATTCTCCAGCAGAATCGCGGTTGATGACCATAAACCGGCCGTGCCAGGGAGCACACCCAAGGGTGATTTCACGGGCTACGTCGTCGTCGTTTGTGAACAGGGAGCAAACCAGGGATCCCTCAGCGCGGTTGGCCAGGCGAATTGCTTCATCTATCGTTTTGTAGGGAAGAATGGTGGTCATCGGGCCGAATGCTTCGATGGTGTGAACCTCATCTACTTCGAGGGGAGTTCGGCAAAGGAGCACACGCGGCTCCATGAGGGAACTGCCGACGGCACCCATATCTCCGACCTCACCCGCATCGCCGACCTCACCCGCATCGCCGACGTCACCCGCATTGCCCGAACCCTCTCCATGGCCCGAAGTAGCTCTCGCATCACCCCGAAACCCCAAAAAAGAAGACCCATATACGGTGTCGGTTACCTCCTCCAGTCTGCTCATCTGCTCGCGGAATCGCTGCCCCTGTTCCCGGCTCGCGAGTGGCCCCATTTTTACCGAAGCGTCGTGAGGATCCCCCGCCACAACCGTCTCCAACCGCGCACGCATCGCCTCAATGATGTCCTCCACAAGATCCTCAGGGACAATCGTTCGTCGAATGGCCGTACATTTCTGCCCCGATTTTACGGTCATTTCGCTCACCACTTCGCGCACAAACAGGCCAAACTCCTCCATGTCGGGCGTTACATCGGGCCCGAGAATAGACCCATTCAGCGAATCAGCCTCGAGATTGAACGGAATATTTCGCGCAATTACGTTTGGATGGGCTTTGAGCTTCAGTCCGGTATGCGCCGACCCCGTGAATGCTATAGAGTCCTGGCTGATTAGATGGTCGAGCAGATCCCCCGGCTTGTCTGCCGCCAAAAACTGAACGGCCCCATCTGGCAATAACCCCGACTCGATAATCGCCGAAAACACGGCATGCGCCAGGTAACTCCCCACCGGTGAGGGTTTCACAATACATGGCATCCCCGCAATGATTGCCGGTGCCATCTTTTCCAGCATCCCCCAAACCGGAAAATTGAACGCATTGATGTGAATCGCCACTCCGTGTTTGGGTACGCAAATATGCTGCCCTACAAATGTCCCGCCCCTGGAAAGCCGCTGCACGCTGCCCTCCACGTGAAATGGCAGATCCGACAGCTCCTGGCGCGCCTTGCTCGAAAGTGTGAACAGCGTGCCGATTCCTCCCTCGATATCGATCCAGGAATCCCGCCGTGTTGCCCCTGTGTGTGTGGAAAGCGTATAAAACTCCTCTTTTCGCGCGATCAGATAGCGAGCCAGAAATTTGATCCGGAACGCGCGTTCATGAATCGTCATTGCACGAAGAGCCGGCCCGCCTTTTTCCCGGGCGTATGTGCAAATGTCGCTGTAGTTGAGGTTTGTCTCGATTAGTGTGGCGATGGGTTCCTGTGTGATGGCGCTGTAAAGCTCGGTTTCTGCACCTTCGTTGTGCCATGTGCCTTGCGTGTAGGATGGTACTCGAATCATGGAATTTCTTTTTGTTAGGGTCGTTTTTTCTTCTACTTTTTTTCGGGTTGATGGGGTTGCGCATTCGCCAGAAAGGGCAGAAGGGCATGCCAGATCTTATACTGGATCTTATGCCAGCTCATATGCCTATTCTCATATCGACTCTCATATGCCTGTTCTCATATCGACTCTCATGCCGACTCGATAATGGTGGCATATCCCTGACCTACCCCAATACACATGGTTACCAATGCATAGCGGCCACCCTGCTCCCGCAGCTCGAGTGCGGCTGTCTGAAGAATTCGGGCACCCGTCATACCGAGCGGATGTCCCAGCGCAATCGCCCCACCGTTGGGATTGAGTCGCGGATCCTGGTCGTCAATCCCCATCTGACGTGTACAAGCCAGTACTTGAGCAGCAAAGGCCTCGTTGATCTCGATGAGATCTATTTGATCCAGTGTAAGGCCGGCGCGTTGCAGAGCCAGTTCCGATGCTTTCACAGGCCCGATGCCCATGATTCGAGGTTCGGTGCCGGTCACACCAGAGCTCACGATCCGTGCGAGTGGTTCCATGCCGAGGGAACGGGCGACACGTTCGGATCCGATGAGTATGGCAGCAGCCCCGTCGTTCAGGCCGGATGCATTGCCAGCGGTTACGGTTCCATCTTTGCGGAAGGCGGGGCGCAGACCGGCCAAAATTTCAGGCGTGGTGGCGGGACGAAGAAATTCATCGTCGGTGAATCGCAAGGGTTCGGATTTTCGCTGTGGGATCTCCACTGGTGCGATCTCCCGTGCCAAACGACCGCGCGACTGTGCACGGGCAGCTTTTTGCTGCGACCAAGCCGCAAACCGATCCTGATCTTCACGGGAAATTCGATACTGTTCTGCGAGATTTTCCGCCGTCATACCCATGCCGTCCGTTCCGTACAGTGCTTCCATTTTCGGGTTGATGAAACGCCAACCAAAACTGGAATCGTACATCTGGGCGTCACGGCCAAAGGGCTGGGAAGTTTTTGAAATAACCCAGGGGCCGCGTGTCATGTGCTCTACACCGCCAGTAATAAAAAGTTCGCCTTCATTGCAGCGGATCGCCCTGGCTGCATGAATCGCAGCAGACATACCGGATGCACAAAGCCGGTTTACCGTTTCACCGGGTACGGAAACGGGCATGCCGGCGAGAAGAAGAGCCATTCGGGCTACATTTCGGTTGTCCTCTCCAGCCTGATTAGCACACCCGAGAATCACATCATCCACAGGGAGATTTTGAACGCATTTTGCAAAGTCCGGGTCATCTGGGTTTGTATCGGTAACCTTGGCCAGAAGGGCACGGATGGCATGAGCCGCAAGGTCGTCGGTACGCACGGGGGACAGGGTGCCACGAAACGAACCGATCGGGGTCCGCACGGCATCCAGGATAAATGGATGGTTTGACATCGTTTGCTCCGGTTTGATGGACACATCTTGATCACGCTTACGGGCGTGATTACACCATTGAATATAAAAAAGCGATCGGTATTTTCGTCACCCCGATTTTGATGAATATCGTTCTTGTTTTGGAGTACTGGGTTTCATCTGGATAATTCGGAGTCTGGTTACTCTTGATCCCGGTCCTGTACGTATTTGTCTGGGGGAGGAAACAAGGGTTCACCAGGATCGGTATTCCATCGTCGTCGAATGAGAATGGGCTGGGAGGGACGCATCTCCGGATTCCAGCGAAATCCGTCCAGTTTTCGTTCATCCAGCCCATCCTGTTCCGGGAGATAGGTCCCATCGATTCCCTTCACGGCTTTGAACCCACTAGGCTCGCCATCTTCGAACGTGATGTCGGATCGCTCCGTTGCGACGAGGGTCATGAGGCCATCTGGTTCATCGTTTTCGTTGGTTTGATGGAAGAGCAGCTGGTGTTGTCGGAACAGGGAGATGCGAATCAGTTCCCCGTCCTCGAACCAGGATTGAAGAGTGTCACCCGTCATCTGATGAAAACGGGATGTGGTGCTGTCCTGAAGTGTGGCAAATGGACGATTCGGGGCGGTTAGAGATCGAAGGTTGTCGTTTTCGAAGTTCAGTTGTAACAAAGGCCCTGTTAGCTGGATCTGCTCTGTCCATAGGATTGGATTGCCTCTATTTCCGAGCATAGTGAGGGTTTCAGGCGGATCCCGGAAGCGGAGCGTGTCGGCAATACCTGAAAACCGGTCGGAAACAATGCGTACACTGCCGATGGCATCCATGGTATCGAGGGAGTCGGTTTCTCGAATCATGATTTGAAAGGCGAGCAGGTGAGTTGTGTCGTTTTTGGCGGGATCGGGTTTAGGCATCAGCTCGGGTTTGGATTCCAGTTCGGATTTGGATTCCAGTTCGGATTTGGGCATCAACTCGGGTTTCGTTGAGGGCTTGATTTCCGGTTTGATCTCCGGCTCTGGTTCTTGTGCCCCATCGATCTCCATTAGCCATGCTGGCTGGCCGGTAATTTGGCGGAATCCGGTGGAGTCGCTTTGAAGGGATGTTCCAGCAAATCGGGATCCGTTTTCCGATTCTTCACCGTACACCTCGCCCAAAAAGTGGTAGGTTTCGGAAGCGTGGTTCATGAGAAGGGAGTCGGCTTCGATGTACTGGGTGGAGTCGGAGAGTTGGACATTACCAAAAAAAGCGGCGCTGTCGGTTTGCTGATTGTAAAAGCCGGATCGGGCCCGAAGAGTAATCCCATCACCCCGAAACAACACTTCTTGTGGGAATGTAGCGCTCTCGGTTGTGCCGTCGACCTCAACGTGATGGCTGTAGAGGGTGTAATCGGGCGTTTTGAGAATGACGCGGCCGAAGAGGGAGCTGTCGTCGGTCGGAATCGAGTGAATAAGGGTGTCGGCGTAGATGATCTCCTGTTTATCGTTTTCGAGGCGTACACCGTAGGCACGAATGATGGCGTCGTCGAGGAAATGGTAGGCACTGTCTGCATCGATGCGGATACGGTCGGTGCGGAGGCGAACGTTGCGCAGGAGTTTACGAACGGATTGGCCGTCGATGGTGATTCCCAGACCTACGCCGGCGGTGTCGATGTAGACGCGTTCTTGTGCGCTGATTGTGGTAGTGGCACTCAGAAATAGAAGCGTTGCCAGAAAGATATAGGGTTTGGCGTGACGAGTGGGTTTGGCGTGACGAGTGGGTCTGGTGTGACGGGAAGGTTTCATGGGCTTGATCATGGCATTTAATCAATGAGGACCCGTCCCCGTGGTTGGGTGATGGTGTATTCGCTGAGGTCGATGGTACCGCTGAAGCCGTATCCGGAGATGCTGTCGGTTGGTGTGATGATGATTACAAATTCTGGTGACAGGATCCGGTCTTCCTTTTCGATCCACTTGAGGTAGTCGGATTGAAGGTGACGCTCTTTTTCTGCTTGGATTTGTACATCATCGAAAAGTTCAAATTCGCCTTTTTGTTCGTGGTATACCGCACGCCCGCTGGTTGCTGTGGCCGAGGTACTATCCGCATCAAACAGTGAAATAGAAACAGGTCCTTTGAACTCGATCTCTTTTCGCATGGAGGATTGATAGGTAGTGGCTTTTGTGGCGCGGATCCGGAGTTGAGCCTGCTGGTCACGAAACAGGGTCATATCAACATTCATGCTTTCGGTGGTGGTGACGAGTGAGTCGAGCATGGCGGATTGCACTTGGGTTCGGTCGAACTCGGAGAGGTCGGTACAGGCGGGAAGTGCGAGGATGAACAGAAAAAGGGGGAGTAAGAGATGATGCAGAGGGGTGGTGTGCGGGAGTGCAAAGAATGGTTGGGTAGAGTGCGGGAGTGCGGAGTGCGGATTTCTCTTTTGGATGCTCATCATGGTTGCCCTGCTCACAGGGTTCCGAAGTAGCGGTCTCCTGCATCCCCCAAGCCTGGAACGATGAAGGCGTTGTCGTTCAGTTTTTCATCGATAGATGCGGTGATCAGTGAGACTTCAGGGTGATGTTTCCGGATGCGCTCCAGTCCTTCCGGCGCACTGATGAGCGATATGAACCGGATTTGATGGGCTCCTTTTTCTTTGAGAAAGGTGATTGCGTCATCGGCACTTCCACCTGTGGCAAGCATCGGATCGACCAAAAGAACAAGGCCGTCCTGGATTTCGGACGGGAGTTTGGAATAGTAGTCAACCGGTTGGTGTGTTTTTTCATCGCGGTACATGCCCAGGTGGCCAACTTTCGCTTCCGGCACAAAATTGAGGATGGCATCCACCAGGCTTAGTCCGGCTCGCAGAATTGGTACAACGATGATTTCGGTGTTGATGTCGAATCCCTCGGTTTCACGGACTGGCGTTTCGATGGGACGGCTTCTCAGAGGCAGATCCATAAGTGCTGTGTAGGCAAGAATGGTAGAGATGCGATGCATGGCGGCCCGAAACTGGGAGATACCGGTTTCACGATCTCGCAGGATCGTGAGATCCCGGGCAACAACCGGATGCTGGAGGACAGTAACGGGGGCCTGAAGGCTCATAAGCGACTAGTTTTTACACTTCGGTATTTTGGAAGTACTCCTTGGTTAGTTTTACCACGACGCCGGAGAGGGCAATAAGTCCGATGATATTGAAGAATGCCATGAACCCGAGCATCACATCTCCGAAGGCCCAGATGGTTGTGAGTGCCGTGACTGCACCCACAAAGTGCATTGCTACATAAACCAGGCGGTACCAAAAGATCGATTTGAATCCGAACAGATATTGAGCGGCTCGGTCTCCGTAGTAACTCCAGCTAATGGAGGTGGATACTGCGAAGAGGAGAACAGCAATCGTAACTATGATTCCCCCGCCACCTGTGATGGGTGCCAGTCCGATTTCGAAGGCACGGGCGGTAAGAGGGGTTGCGGTTTCCACAACTCCGCCTGTAAATGTGGTGATGATTTCACCGTCATCCGCGTAAGCAACGGGTCCTTCGGGAGTAAGTTCAACGCGTCCGCTGAAGGGGAGCACCTCATCCGGGTCTACAAACATGGTGTCGACTGGTGCGTTATATCGGAGCATTTTCCCGTTCACAGGCACTCCGTCTACGAAGACTAGCGATTCACCCATTACGGTATTTCCGTTGGAAGGATCATCGATAACATATTCAATGGTGGAATCGGCCGGGCTGATATTGGTTTTGTGGTGCATATCCCAGGCGCCAGTACTAATGATGACCAGCGCGGTGATGGAACAAACGATAATGGTGTCGATGAATGGCTCTAGTAAAGCCACAACGCCCTCCCGGACTGGCTGATCGGTTTTCGCTGCAGAGTGTGCGATGGGAGCGGACCCTTGTCCGGCTTCGTTGGAAAAAATACCACGCTGAACCCCGTAACGAAGAGTGAGGATTAGAACACCGGAACCTACACCCAAAGCTCCGGCTTGAGGTGTAAAAGCATTAGCCAAAATAAGTGCGAAGGAGGGGATAATTTGATCGGCATGAAGGAGCAGGATAATGAGTCCGCCTAATACATACAGAAGTGCCATGATCGGAACCAGCCGGGCTGTAACATATCCGATTCGTTTAATCCCGCCCAGAATAACAGCACCCACTAGTCCCGCTGTGAGCAAACCTGTAATTGCTCGCGGTATATCGAAATCTGAGGCCATGATGTCTGCGACGCTATTCGCCTGTACCGCATTTCCTGTTAAAAAGGCACAAATTGCAGCGGAGATGGAGAAAAGAACCGCCAGCCATTTCCAGTTTGGACCGAGTCCGCGCTCGATATAGTACATAGGCCCTCCCGACACAGAACCATCCTCATTGGTGACCCTGTATTTTTGGGCGAGTGTAACCTCAGAATATTTGATCGCCATTCCGAAGAAGGCGGTTACCCACATCCAAAATATGGCACCGGGCCCGCCGATGTGGATCGCCAGAGCAACCCCCGCAATATTCCCGATTCCAACGGTGGCAGATAATGCAGTAGTTAGTGCCTGGAAATGGTTGATGTCCCCCTCATCGTTCGGGTCGTCATAGGCACCCCGAACGACCTTCAGCCCGTGTCCAAGTTTAGTGAGCTGAATAAAACCCAAGCGTACGGTAATGAAGACACCAAAAAGTAACAGAATGACCACCATGAGCGGCATCTCTTCGGGTGTGTTCCAGACCAGGTTTATTAATCGGTCAATAATCTGTTCAAACATGAGAAGGATGATTTGGTTCTTGTGATTGTGTGCCGAATGTATAAATAAATCCGCTTAATTATTAGAAAAAATCGAAACGGGAATCGCCATCATTGCCAAGAATACCATGAACAATAATGACATGAAAGGCATGAATAACATGAAAAAATGGATGAGGATTGGTAACCACACTTGGGCAATGGTTGGGCCATGTTCGGGCAATGGAATTACAAGAGAAGCGGAAAAGAAATAGAATTTAATGTGAAAATGTAAAAAATATCTATTATTTTTACTCAAATACAATTACTTAAAATAGTGGCAAATAATATCTGACTGACCAGTCAAACCTGTCAAAATTTTTGAGGTTGAAATTGTAGTTTGTGTGTTATGTAGGGTGCTCCCATCAAAACTAGAGTAAAAATATGACGAAGGCAGATATAGTACATGTGATATCAACATCCACAGGGTTGAGTAAAGTGGAGACGGAGGCAGTTGTGAACGGATTTATGGAAACCGTTATGGACTCCATGAAGCGCGGTGAAACCATTGAATTGCGTGGTTTTGGAAGTTTCAAAGTGGTAAAAAGAGCTCAACGGATGGCGCGGAATCCCAAAACGAATGAAGAGGTAGTCGTGCCAGAGCAGTATGTGCCGACCCTGAAAATGTCGAAGGATTTCCGAAAGGCAGTCAATGATTCTATGAAAGGGATCTAACCAAGATCTGATTTCTGATCAGATTTTTGCTAGGGTCTTGGTTCCGGTCTTTGGTTTGATCCAGGGCCTCTAGCACCAGATTCCGGGTTGCGCATCGGTCGCCTTCCCTGATAAAGTCCGTTTCTGTTGGTTTCCGGCTGTATGAATCGATCCAGTCTTCGAAGCTGATCGTCATTCAAAAATTGAGACAAATCCACCTGAAGTGTATCGTACCGTTTTTGAATTTCAGCCATTTCGTAATCCCGGGTTTCCCGTATAAATGCCCCCACATCATTCCGGTATTGTATCAGGAGATCCCGGAACAGGCGTTTCTCTTCATCGGAGGATATATCTAGCACGTCGATCATACGGTTTATTATGGCTCTTCGATTCTCACCGGAAGGGATATTTCCAGAGTCTCTGTCGAATCGTTGCAGACGTTCTTCTCTAGGCAGATTGCCAGGTCGCTCACCTGGTGGCGGACCCGTCTGATGCCTCGGAGTTAACAGTTCGGAGTTTTCACGAACGGCAGAAGAATCGGTAAGATGATTAAACATCCACCCGGAAAAAAATCCGATCATGAACAGGATACTGAGCGCGATACCCGCTTTGAATTGTGCATTCATTGTAGTTGAGTTTGGTTGACAGGGCTGGTATCTGCTGGCCGATCTGTATCCGTGGCTGCCTCTTGTCCAGGTTC